>JABDQK010000228.1 GCA_013042255.1 Flavobacteriaceae bacterium
CCCAATTCATTCTGCATCCTCATATCCACCTGAAAATTAACAAAATAGCGCATTTCGTCGAAAAGTGGGTTCATTTAACCGGAATTTTGGTCCTGAGATTGTACATTAGATTTCCGGATATCGAAAATACCGGGTTTTCCATACTAAGTAAATGGATTAAGCGTTAAGAATTTGCCCCTACACACATGAACGTTCTTAAAGCCTAAAAAATAACTATGGAATACTTCGTTAATTGTAACACTTCTACATTAGCGCCTTACACAACACCCCTCGATAAAGTCAGGGCTGCGCATTTGTACAGAAGACTAGGGTTTAGTGCCTCAGTACAGACTATAGATCAGGCGGTAGGTCAGAATGCAGGAACACTCGTAGACAACCTGATCAATGAGGCCATTGCCCTACCACCTCTTGCAGCACCCGCATGGGCCGATTGGAATAACAGCAACTATCCAGACGACGATGATCTCGCCCGGCAGCTCAGACGAGCTCAGGCAGAAGAGTGGGCTGTTGCCTACACTAATGGAATGCTGAACAACAATCTCCGCGACCGTTTGAGTTTCTTCTGGAGCAACCACTTTGTAACCGAATTGGATGTCTATGATTGTAATAGCTTCTTATACTATTATATTGATTGTCTGCAGCGAAACGCTATCGGCAATTTTAAGACCTTCGTAAGCGAAATAGGCCTTACCAGTGCCATGTTGTACTATCTCGACGGGGCCTACAACAATGGGAACAATCCTAATGAAAATTACGCCCGTGAACTTTACGAGCTATTTACTCTGGGTGAAGGGAACGGCTATACAGAACAGGACATTATTGAAACTGCCAGGGCTTTAACCGGCTATGTGGAAAGAGGCGAAATAGGCTGTACACAGGTTACTTTTGATCCGACCCGTTTTGATGCGGGAAGCAAGACTATTTTAGGACAAACCGGCAATTGGAACTACGATGATGTTATTGACATCCTATTCCAGCAACGTCCGAATGAGATCGCCAATTTTATCTGTCAGAAACTATATGAATTTTTCGTACATCCCGATTCCGATGACGATGCCGGTAATGCACAAACGATAATCAATGGCTTGGCAACCACCATGGTCGCCAGCAATTTTGAGATTGCCCCGGTTTTATCTCAACTCTTTAAGAGTCAGCATTTCTTTGATGATGAGGCCATCGGTGTGATCATCAAGAGTCCGTTCGATATTTATCTGAATCTTATCAAGGAAACCAATTTTGCATATAATGACAATACAGTACTCAATGTTATAGATACAACCAGGATGCTTGGGCAGGAACTGTTCGATCCGTTTGATGTTGCAGGATGGCAACGAGACCGGACCTGGATAAACACCAATTTTATTATTGGAAGATGGTTAACCGTGGAGGTTTTCCTGGAAATTTTCTTTCAGTCGAATCAGGAACAATTCAGAACCCTGGCCATGGATGCCGTAGGAGCGGCAGACAGCAATACCAGTAACCCTGAAACCGTGGTTCGGGCCATTGTGAACAAGTTTACCCCCCTGGGGTTACTCACGGCCCAGGATTTTGAAAATGCCATGGATGTATTTAAAATTGAAGATGTACCGGAGGAATATTACGGCTCAGATTATGTCCCCGGAGGACTGGGCCTATGGATGTTATCTGTAAGTCCGGAAGTTCCACAACAGGTCTTTTTACTCCTGATGCATTTATCCAGACAACCTGAGTTTCAACTTAAATAAACCTACTATTATGTGCAATAATCATATCCCAATAAATATTAAGAACAACAACGGGCACGACGAAGAACACAAGTTCTGGAGCAGGCGTTCCTTTCTGCAGGCCATAGGTATTGCAGGATCCGGATCCATGATGCTGGGCAGCAATATGCTTACAGCTTCCGCTCCGTCACCACTCACTGCAGCCATTGCCAATGCCGATTCGGATAATATACTTATCCTAATCCGTCTTTCAGGTGGTAATGACGGACTGAGTACCGTAATTCCGATTGAGCAATATGACATTTATGCAAATGCGAGGCCCAATATTTACATCCCGGAAAGTAAAGTACTGAAACTTACTGACGATTTTGGAATTCCTTCCTATATGAACGCCCTTGAATCCATGTGGGGCGAAGGACAGTTCAAAGCTGTTCACGGTGTTGGATATGAAAACCAGAGTCTTTCCCATTTTACGGGATCGGATATATATGCCAATACAGATCTGACCACCACAGGATTTTCCGGACTCGACACGGGATGGATGGGACGATACTTTGAAAATATCTATCCCGATTATCTGATCAATCCGCCTGCCTCCCCGGCAGCCATTCAGATCGGGAATTTCGGAAGCCTTGTTTTTCAGGGAGAGGAAACCAATTACGCTTTTGTGACTTCCAATATTGATCAATTGGAAGAAATTGCAGAATCAGGCGTTCAATACAGCCTGGATCCTGCACTTTTCAATGATTGTATGTATGGGGATCAATTAAGATTCCTCAGGGGAGTAGCGAATACTACATATGAATATTCAGGGCTCATCCATGAAGCCTACGAGCGGGGACAAAACCAGGTGCAATATCAGGATAATGGCTTTGCACGACAACTTGCGCTGTTAGCCCGACTTATAAAAGGAAATCTGGGAACCAAAGTTTATATGATCTCTATGGGTGGTTTTGACACCCACGGGAACCAGCCTTTGGCCCACGAACGCCTGATGTCTAACCTGTCTATTGCGATCAACAATTTCTACGAAGACATCGCCTTTACCCAACAGGATGACAAAGTGTTAAGCATGACCTTCTCCGAGTTCGGAAGAAGGATCTTTGAAAACGGATCTAATGGTACCGATCACGGTAAAGCCGCCCCTACCCTTTTCTTCGGATCAGGGCTGAACGGTAGTGCCTTTGTGGGAGATCATCCTTCCCTGGAAAATCCCAACGGAAGAGGAAATCTCGAATACACCATGGACTTCAGGGATCTATACGCCACCGTTCTCGCCGAATGGATGTGCGTCCCCATACCTTTGGTGGAACAACATTTGTTAGATCATCCCTATGCCCCGGTGAATCTAGGATTTAACTGTAGTGGTGTACAATTTCCTGACATTGCTTACAGCGATGAACCTTTTACCCCACCAACACCAATGGATCCTAATTCGGAAGACCCGAGTGAAGAATTGTTGAATGCTATTGTACACAAACCCTTTTACCCTACACAGGAGAGTCCGCATATCTATCTCGAGATGCCATTTAGTGCTCATGTGGATATTCAGCTTTACAACATCCTGGGACAGAACGTGGGTACCGTCTACAATGAAATGATGTTTGAAGGATCTGTAGAGATCAATATCAGGGAGAGAATGCCAAAGCATCTCTCTACCGGGAAGTACATCTACCGCATCCAGGTTCAGGACAAAAAAATGTCTAAATCCGTTATGGTAGCGTAAGCTGCCCCTACGACGCTATAGCAACCTCCGTATTTCTGGAACAAGAAATTCATCTTGTGCCCCCAGACATACGGAGGTTTTCTTTTTTCTCCCCGCCGGAGAGCAGGCATTAAAAAATGGTTATTTTTGTGCCTTAATCCATGAGCTTAATGGCATCGGAACCTAAGAAATTCTCCCGGCACACTATAACTGCTGCATTACCATACACCAATGGCCCCATTCATATCGGGCATTTAGCAGG
>JABDQK010000170.1 GCA_013042255.1 Flavobacteriaceae bacterium
TAAGTGTCCTTAATACTGAAATTAAGGTTAAAATTGTGACTGAAATTGGGTACTAAATTAGGATTTCCCTCGTCAAAATCGTTCTCATTGAGAAAGTAGCGAAAGGGGTTCAGATCTGAATATTTAGGGCGGGTTAAACTCCGGCTGTAATCAAACGTAAAACTGTTCTCCTCGCCCAGTTTCCGACTGAGAAAAAATGAGGGAAAGAGTTCAAAATAATCCTGGGTGTTGATCTGATCAAGGGCGATAGACCTGGCCTCTACATGGGTCTGTTCTCCTCTAAGTCCGGCCTTCAGGGACCATTTTCCCCAGTCCTGGTAAAAGCTTGCATAGATGGCTCCCACCTCTTCGTCATACTCAAATACGTCGGAAAGGGCTATGTTAAACGGGGGCTGGGTATTGTTGACGTCAAAGTAATCTATAGCACTGTTCGATCTGATGGATGACCCCCGAATCCCAGTCTCAAAATTTCCCGATTTAGTAGGGGTATAAAAATCGAATTGCCCTGTTACAATCCCAATATCCTGGCGTGCATCTGTGGAAAATCCAAAGGTGCGGATAAACTGTCCGGCCGAATCGAAATAATCGCTGGCTCCGGTTTGCTGGCGCGAAAAGTCGTAGTACGTATAATGGGCATTAAGCTTGATAAAAGAACCCTCTTTTTTAAGCTTTCGCTCATAGCTGAGGTCGGTGGAAATATTGAAAAGGTCGTCATCCAGGCTACTTTCGTTCTGCAGGGTAGAGTCGATCTGCCCCATCCCATTTCGCATTGTCGTAAATACCTGATTCCTGATTTCTTTATTGGGGGAAACGCTCAGGTTGGAAGTGAGGTTAATCAGGTCGCGTTCCGAAGGATTGAAATCCAGGATCACGGTACCCTGCTGCGCCCAGGAGCGGGTGGTGATATCGTTATCCGTGTTCCAGTCGGCAAAAACATTGTTGGACGGATCAATAAAACGAATCCCTATTTCAGAATCGATAAATTCCTTCCTGGGGCTAACCGTATAGTTCGCAAAGAAGCTGAATTTTTCACTTTTAAAATAATGCCCGGTACCCAGGCTGTATTTGGGAAAGACCGATTGCTCTACCTGAGCCCGGATGTTGCCCTTATAGCCGGGAGCTACGTTGGAAGTAGTTTGTATGTTGAGGATGGGGCCGTCTTCAGCCTGATAGCTTGCAGGTGGATTGGGGATCACCTCTATAGCTGAGATCATATTTCCCGAAAGGCCCCTGAGGAAATCCTTGATTTCATCCGAAGACAACTGTACTTTCCTGTTGTTGAGATAGACGGTAGCCTGTTGCCCGCGTATCTCCATATTCTCCTGTGAAACGATGACCCCAGGCGATCTTCTAAGGATGTCAAAGGCATTGCCTTCACTCACCACAGTGTTTTCCACGGTAAAGATGATACGGTCGGGTTTACGTTCTATCTGGGGTTGCTTTCCTGTTACCTCCACTGCCTCAAGCCAATTGCTGTCGGGTTCAAGGACAATAGCACCAATCTCGATGTTTTTCCTGATGTCCAGGCCTACTAAAACCGACTTATAGCCAAAATACGCGGCCTGAAGGTAGTAGATGTCCGGTTGGATGTTGTCAAGGATAAAACGACCGTTGTCGTCAGCAGAAATCCCTTTTATCTGAGTACTGTCTGAAACTTGTAGGAGGATGACATTGGCATAGGGTAAGGGCTTTCCCTCTGCATCCTTTACGGAGCCGGATACCTTAAAGCTCTGCCCTAGACAAAGCAAGGGAAGCAGGCCCAAAAAGATAAAGATGGGGTATCTCACAGTGTTGTAGGTTGTCTGTAAATCTATGAAATAATTTCCTATGCCTCAGTAAGAAAAGGCAACTCTTCGTTCAGGGTATTGGTTTCTACTGTTTGTTAAAGGGGGCTAATTGACCTTAAAAGGTGATTTGTACTGTGATTTTTTCTCCATTCCTGTCTATGACAACCGAAGTACTATCGCCCTCCTCAAAAACCGAAAGAGCCCGCATATAGCTCATCATATCCGTCACAGTGCTGTCGCCCATCTGAACCACTACATCCCCTTTCTGTAGTCCGGCCCTTTGTGCCGGTTTTTCTTCGCTTACACCATCAATCCCCATGCCCTCCCCGTCGTAGAGGTAATCCGGGATTACGCCCATAGCCACCTTAAAGCGGGGTACTTCCTCGCTTTCGTTTTTAGTCTTCTTGAAGGCCAGTTTTTCATCGTCATTGAGTTCGGTAATGACCTCCATAATGTAGGAAGTGATCTTTTCCATCCCTTCGTAGTTGAGCTTTTCGGCATCATCAGTGGGCTTGTGGTAGTCCTCGTGCTGTCCGGTAAAAAAGTGGAGTACAGGAATATCCTGCAGGTAAAAGGAAGTGTGGTCTGAAGGACCTACGCCCGATTCCTTGAGTACCAGTTCAAAGTCCTGGTTAGTAGAATTGAGGACCTGTGGCCAGATAGGGGCCGTGCCTGTCCCGCTTACCGAAAGCACCTTGCTGTCTCGTAAACGACCCACCATATCCATATTGATCATATAATTCACATCTTCCAGGTCAACTGTCGGGTTTTTGGCAAAGTAATTCGATCCCAGCAGGCCGATCTCCTCTCCTGAAAAAGCCATGATGAGGTAGTTGTTCCCCTTGAGCTCACTCTTTTTTAATTTTTGTGCGAGTTGCAGTAAAACGGCTACCCCGCTGGCGTTGTCGTCGGCACCATTGTGGATAGCTGCCTCTCCACGGTGGAGTGAGCCCTGGCCTCCCATGCCGAGATGATCGTAATGGGCGCCGAGGATGATGGTGTTCTCTGCTTTATTGTCGATAAAGCCGATGACATTGGTGCCTGTTATCGTACTGTCTGAAGCCTCCACATATTGTATCTCCTGATGGGGGTCTTTCTTGGGTTTAAAAGTGAAGGTCTGGAAGTAGGTGTCTGCTTTCCCGGCCGGACTTATGCCGAGATTTTCCATCCTTTCTGCCAGATATCCCGCTGCCATCAGTTCATTGGCTGTTCCTGTCTCCCTGCCTTTAAGGGAGTCACTTGCCAGGAAACTCACATCGTCTCTGAGGGTATAGGTTTTAACAGGCTCCTGCCTGCAGGAGAGAAATACGACAAGAAAAACGAGCCAAATACTTTTTTTCATCATTTTTGAGGGTATTTTTGAACAAAATTAAACAACAGATGAGAAAAATACTTCTTTTATTGGTGATAACTGCAGTCTTTAGTTGTAAATCCGAACCAAAGAAAACAGAAGCGACTTCAGAAACAACCACATCCCTGATGGCAGGATCAGATACCCTGATCTATCCCGAGGAAAAATACTTTAAGTCGATCCGCCAGGTCACCTTTGGCGGGGACAATGCCGAGGCCTACTGGAGTTTTGATGACAGTATGATGATCTTCCAATCGAACAATAAAGAATGGGGTATGGAATGCGATCAGATCTTCCTGATGAATTCCACGGATACTTTTCAGGACAGCATCCCCCCTATGATCAGCACCGGAAAGGGGCGCACCACCTGCTCCTATTTTCTCCCGGATAACAAACACTTTGTTTATGGCTCAACCCATTTAGTAGACGAGGCCTGCCCTGAAGTTCCCTTGCGTTCCAACGGGAAATACGTCTGGCCGGTATATGACTCCTTTGACATTTTTGTAGCCGACCTGGAAGGCAATATTGTAGATCAGCTAACAGATGAGCCCGGTTATGATGCAGAGGCCACAGTCTCTCCCATAGGAGATAAGATCGTCTTTACTTCTATGCGAAGCGGAGACCTGGAGCTTTACACGATGAACCTCGACGGTAGTGATGTGAAGCAGATCACGG
>JABDQK010000231.1 GCA_013042255.1 Flavobacteriaceae bacterium
CGAGTCGTTTCGACTCCGATTCTCTTCCGTTTTTGGAACTACCTACACCTTTTTTATGTGCCATAATTCTATATGTTTAGCGGAGTGATCTCCTTTATTATTTACTTAATGCGGCGATGAGTTCTGCCTTCTTCATAGAAGAATATCCCTCAAGCCCTTTTGCTTTTGCCATTGCTTTTAACTCTGCAACTGTGTTCTTGCTCAGATCAGCGGTTGCTTTTGGTGCAGCTTTCTTGGCCGGTGCTGCCTTTTTAGTTTCTTTGGCCTTCGGCGCCTCCTTTTTTGCCTTAGGAGCTGCAGCTTTTGGAGTTTCTTTTTTCGGAGCAGCCTCTTTCTTGGCCTCTACTTTTTTAGCACCTTTGGCAATAATACCTTCAATTTGGATTTCAGTGAGAAACTGACGATGCCCGTTTTTCTTCTGATACCCTTTTCGCCTTTTCTTCTTAAAGACGATAACTTTGTCACCCTTGAGGTGCTTCACGACTTTTGCCTCTACAGCAGCGCCGTCTATAGCCGGGGCGCCAACAGTCACGTTTTTACCATCTTCAAGGAGAAGAACATTGTGAAAAGAAACCTTCTTTCCTTCTTCTTCTTTTAAACGATGAACGTAAACCTTCTGGTCTTTCGCAACCTTAAATTGCTGCCCTGCTATTTCTACAATTGCATACATAGCGTTTAATTAAATGATTAACCTAATTTGATCCATCAGACAAAATATTATCCCATGGAATCTTTTTAGGAGGGTGCAAATATACTGCTAAATTGATAAATCACAAGAGATTTGAACACAAAAAAAGCGTTATCCCCCTAGGTGTTTCTTGAAGACTTAAACAATTGCATAAAAGACAGGGTAAGGACAATAGTGGTAGCAAATCCCATGATGGCCACAGTAAAGAAAACTATTGCCTCAAAACTCTCAAACCTGCTAAACCATTGTGAAGACAAATGTTCAAGAAATTCGGGATCTATTTCTGTTGAGTAAATTGCAAAAAATATAGTAAAGATCAGGGTAGCTACAAAGCCGGTTATGAGTCCAGCTTTAAATCCTGTTCCATAGGTGAATTTCTCTTTTTCCTGGATCCTGAAATATTTGATCGCTTCATATATAGCGAAACCCGTTATAACTCCATTGAATAAACTATAAAATACATTTGTATGCAGATCTACAAGCGACAGGATCAGGAAATATGCAATAAGGCTTCCGCTGGCAGCTATTCCGAAGCGAATAGGAAGTGCAATTTTCATCATAGGTTTTTTTGGTTAATGTGATGCTCTCAAAGTATGAAATTATCGTTAATATCGCTGTTAATTCTTGTTAAAGCTATGGGAATTTTTATATTTACGAAAGTAAAAGTTGAGGTTCTTATAAAGCTCATCTAAAATTACATCAATAGACTCACTTCATTTAATTTAATTACAAAACACATGAGAAAAAGAAAATTTTCAGTACCCTTCGTGGCCCTGCTTTTTATGGTTCTGACAGCCGGAGCCCAGGAAGTGGTTTTTGAGGAGTACGACCTGGATAATGGCCTGCACGTTATCCTCCATCAGGACAATACAGCCCCTGTAGTTACTACATCGGTAATGTACCACGTAGGCGGGAAGGACAGAACCGAAGGGCGGACCGGTTTTGCCCATTTATTTGAACACCTTCTTTTTGAAGGAACACAAAATATCGAGAGAGGGAAATGGTTTGAGATCGTTTCTTCGAACGGAGGCAGAAATAACGCCAATACCTCTCAGGACCGAACTTATTATTACGAGGTTTTCCCAAGCAACAACCTGGAATTAGGTTTGTGGATGGAATCTGAAAGAATGCTTCATCCTATCATCAACCAGGAAGGGATCGACACCCAGCAGGAAGTAGTTAAGGAAGAAAAAAGACTTCGATATGACAATTCCCCTTACGGACAACTCTTGCCTGTACTGGGTGAAAACCTGTTTAAAGTACACCCTTACAAGGATCCGAATATAGGCTATATGGAAGATCTGGATGCAGCCACTCTGGAGGACGTTATCGCTTATAACAAGAAGTATTATGTTCCTAACAATGCAGTACTTGTCGTAGCCGGGGACATTGACGTTTCTGCTACTAAGAAAATGATATCCGATTACTTCGGGCCTGTCCCCAGAGGAGAAGATATCGAAAGAAGCTATCCCAAGGAAGAACCTATCACCGAAGAAGTTAAAGCAACTGCTTACGATGCGAATATCCAGATCCCTGCGGTAATGGTCGCTTATCGTACTCCTGGATTTGCCGAAAGGGATGCCTATGTACTGGATATGATCTCTACATACCTGAGTGACGGAAAAAGTTCCAAGCTCTATAAAAAGATCGTCGACGATCAGAAACAGGCTCTGCAGGTAGGAGCATTTAACATTGGGCAGGAAGACTACGGGATGTATCTTGTTTTTGCACTGCCGGTAGGCGAGACCCCTCTGGAAGTTCTGGCCGCAGAAATGGAAGAAGAAGTGGCAAAGGTGAGGACAGAATTGATTTCTGAGAAGGATTACCAAAAACTTCAGAATAAATTTGAGAACAGGTTTGTCAACTCCAATTCAAGTGTGGAAGGAATTGCCGGTACGCTTGCAACTTCATACATGTTATACGGAGACACCAACCTGATCAACAAAGAAATTGAAATCTTCAGATCGATCACCCGTGAGGAAATCAGGGAAGTTGCAGAAAAATACCTCCAACCCAACCAACGTGTAGTGATCGATTATTTACCCAAAGACAAAACAGACAACTAGAAGAAAGATGAAAAAATTATTTTATACTCTGATATTTGCATTTATAACGGTATCAGTACAGGCGCAGATAGACCGTTCCAAGATGCCGGAACCCGGACCTGCTCCGGAGATCAACCTGGACGACCCACAGAGATTTGAACTCGCCAATGGATTAAAAGTCCTGGTAGTGGAAAATCATAAATTACCAAGGGTCTCTATACAACTCTCCCTGGACAACCCCCCTATCCTGGAAGGCGACAAAGCCGGGGTCTCCAGTTTAACAGGAGCTCTCCTTGGAAACGGATCTACTTCCATCCCAAAGGACGAATTTAATGAGGAAGTTGATTTTCTGGGAGCACGAATAAGTTTTAGTTCGCAGAGTGCCTCTGCCAGCTCCCTTTCCAAGTATTTTCCAAGAATACTCGAGTTGATGGCAGATGCCGCTATAAATCCTAATTTTACTCAGGAGGAATTTGATAAAGAAAAGGATAAGCTTATAACCGGACTTAAAACTCAGGAAAAAGATGTCTCAGCCATAGCTGGAAGAGTGCAAAGGGCACTAGCTTATGGTACCGCACATCCTTATGGAGAATTTACTACAGAGGAAACGGTTAACAATGTAAGTCTGTTAGATGTAAATCGATTTTATGAGAATTACTTTGTACCCGCCAATGCGTATTTAGTAGTTATCGGGGATGTGAACTTTGAGGAAGTAAAGGAACTTGTCACCGAGGCCTTTACTCCCTGGACAAAGGCTTCACCTCCTTCTTTATCCTTTTCTAAACCAATGGATGCTCAGTATACACAGATCAACTTTGTGGATGTCCCTAATGCCGTACAATCCGAAATCGCTGTTCAGAATCTTGTAGACCTGAAGATGAAGGATGCTGACTATCTGCCTGCAATTGTAGCCAACCAGATCCTCGGAGGAGGTGGCGAAGCTAGGTTGTTTCTCAATTTAAGAGAGGATAAAGGCTATACCTACGGTTCATATTCACGAATAGGTGATAATAAATATGTTCCTTCCAGGTTCAGCGCCTCAGCCAGTGTAAGAAATATGGTGACCGACAGTTCAGTGGTTGAATTGCTGAAAGAGATAGACAAGATTGCCAAAGAGCCCGTTTCTGCGAAGGAATTGGAAAACACCAAGGCAAAATACGTAGGAAACTTTGTGATGGCTTTAGAAAGACCATCTACAATTGCCAGATATGCCCTTAATATTGAAACTGAAGATCTGCCTAAGGACTTTTACAAGACCTATCTGGAAAGGATCAATGCTATCACTATAGAGGATGTTCAGGCGGCTGCAAGAAAATACTTCTCCGTTGACAATGCAAGGGTTGTTGTAGCAGGAAAAGGAAGTGAAGTTCTGGAAAATCTGGAAAAGGTCACTTTCAATGGAAAATCAGTTCCTGTTAAATATTTCGATAAGTATGCTAATAAGGCCGAAAAACCGAATTATGAAGCCAGTGTGCCTGAAGGCGTTACAGTACAATCGGTTATCGATAAGTATTTTGAAGCCATTGGCGGGAAGGAAAATGTAGCCGCAATAGAATCGCTGAAGCTGGTCTACGAAGGGAGTGCGATGGGTTCTACCATCAAGATCGAAGAGAAAAGAACTGCAGATAAATACTCTCAGACCACCTATATGAACAATTCTCCAATGATGGGTGTTATTGCCAAAGGGGATGAGTTGTACATGAAGCAGGGGGCCAACAAAATGCCGCTCCCTCCGGATCTTCAACAGGATATGAAGAATTCCATGGGGATCTTCCCTGAACAAAAGATTGCGACCAACCCCGATGCCAAAATAGGAGGAACGGAAATGATGGACGGGAAAGAGGTAATCAAAATTGAAGTCCCCGGGAAGGTAGTACAATCCACATACTTTTACGATGTGGAAACCGGACTAAAGGTGAAAGAAGCGTCCGTAACTTCCATGAATGGACAAACCCAGAATCAGGAAAGTATATTAACGGATTACCAGGAGTTTGATGGGATAAAGTTTCCTGTAATGAGGACCAGTAATCTAGGGCCTCAGACCATTGAAGCCAAACTTCTTGAAGCTGTTATCAACTTTTCAGTTACAGAAGCAGATTTCGAATAAATATTGACAATCTACACAGTGAAACGCATCTCAGGAATGGGATGCGTTTCTTTTTTTGTTGACAAGATAAACGCCCAGGAGGATGATTCCCGATGCTACCACCTGCCAAATACTAAAGCGCTCACCGTCTAACAAGCCCCAGAAAATCCCAACAACTGGGATCAAATAAGTGACGGAGACTGAAAAAACGGGAGAGGAAATCTGGATCAATCTGTTAAACATCACTTTGGCAACACAGGTTCCCAAAATACTCAGTACAATAACATACCCAAGAGAACTAATAAAATAATCTCCTTCCCTTACAGTATTGCTAAGTGCCCCTGAGAATATCATAAGGACAGTCGCAGGAATGACCATAAAGGCAAAATTTCCTACTGCAATACCCATGGCAGAAACTTCCTGTAATTTACTTTTGATAATATTGGCATTGCAGGCATATAGTATGGTGGCAAGTACTACAAGTCCGGCATACCAGTAATTTTTACCCGGATTTATATTAGAACCCATATAAATGAGCAGGATGGCCCCAATTAACCCCACGAGGACACCTGTCAGCTGATTTCTGGTAAATGAAATTCGAAAGGCAAAGAA
>JABDQK010000234.1 GCA_013042255.1 Flavobacteriaceae bacterium
TAAGAGACAAAACCACTGATCTGGAGGATTATTTTCAATTGCACTGCACTTTTGATACCCTCGATGCCATGGGTGCCAACTTTATTAACTCCTGTCTGGAACAATTCGCAAAAACACTTCAGAAGGAGGCTGTTGCATCCTCTATCCTGCAGAATACCGAGAAAGATATTGAAGTTGTAATGAGTATTCTCTCAAACTATGTACCCCAATGTCTCGTACGGGCCGAAGTAAGCTGTAATTTAGAAGACCTTGGTTCTGATATGGGTATCAGTGCGCTAGAATTTGCAGAAAAGATGGTGCGAGCCGTTTCCATTGCCAATGTGGAACCCCATCGAGCCGTAACTCATAACAAAGGGATTATGAACGGAATTGATGCTGTGGTTCTGGCCACCGGCAATGATTTCAGAGCAGTTGAGGCTGGCATTCACGCATATGCATCCCGAAAAGGGTCGTACAAAAGCCTTACCCAGGCCCGCATTGAAAACGGGGAATTTCATTTTTGGATTGAAATACCTCTTGCCCTGGGTACGGTTGGCGGACTCACAAGTCTTCATCCCCTGGTGAAACTCGCACTGGAAATTTTACAACATCCCAATGCAAAACAACTTATGGGTATTGTGGCGGTAGCCGGACTGGCTCAGAATTTTGCAGCGGTGCAATCCCTTGTAACAACCGGAATACAACAAGGGCATATGAAAATGCATCTTTTGAACATACTCAATCAGATGAACGCATCTGAAGAAGAGAAAAAACAATTGGTTGAATATTTTAAAAAACACAGTGCTACCCACCACGCTGTGGTAGAAGCGTTGGACCGACTAAGAGGAAAATCCTAAATGAGTAAGACATACAGAAGTAGTGGAAAACTTTTACTCACCGGAGAATACGCAGTTCTCGACGGCGCCCTCGCACTTGGCCTCCCAACAAGACAGGGGCAGGAACTGTTGATTGAGCCGGGTAAAAACAAAGGGCTTCAATGGAAAAGTATTGATGTTGAACAAAACATCTGGTTTGAAACCACTTTCGAACTTGCAGAATTCGAAGCAGACGCCCCTGTAACGAAAGGTTCTGATATCCGCCATACTTTATTAAGCCTGCTGAGAGAGGCAGTCCGCCTTAAGCCTGAATTTCTGGATGCTCTAAACGGTACACAGGCTACAACCAAGCTTGAATTTCCAAGAAATTGGGGCCTGGGCAGTTCTTCAACCCTGATCAACAATATTGCCCAATGGGCCGAAGTAGATGCTTATTCCTTGCTTTGGAATGCATTTTCGGGGAGTGGTTATGATATCGCCTGTGCTCAAAACAATAAGCCGCTGATCTATAAAGTCCTCAATAAAAATCCGGAAGTTGAACTAATCGATTACAATCCTCCCTTCAGAAAAGAACTATTTTTTGTTCACCTCAACCGAAAGCAAAATAGCAGGACTGCCATTTCACACTATAGAAAGAATGTGGCTAATCAACAGGGATTTATTGCTCAGATCTCCGAAATCACAAAGGCAGTTGCGGCTTGTACAGAGTTAGATGCCTTTAGTTCCTTATTGCTGGAACATGAAGAACTACTGTCGGATGCGCTTCAAATTCAAAGGATTCAGGATCAACTATTTCCAGATTTTGATGGTGTTGTAAAAAGTCTCGGGGCCTGGGGAGGTGATTTTGTCCTGGCCATCGGAAATGGTTCTATTCTTTCGTATTTTAATAAAAAGGGGTATCAGACTATTTTACCCTTTGACGATCTCATTCCATAAAAAAACCCCGGAATTTACCGGGGCTTTTTCACATTTAATTTCTTCTTTTAATAGAACACAGACCGATTGTCCTCGATATCTGCTTTTTCTTTTAAGGCTTCAACCAGACTGTTAGTTACCCTGGCGGCATTGGAAGCCTGAAGGTTATTGGCATAGGTAACGTAATTGTCAAGCGCAGGTGCTTCTTCTTTATTCGTGACCTCGAACATAAACACTCCTGATTCCCCTGAAATTAAGCTGGATGTTTTTCCAACTTCCATAGAAAATGCAGTACCTACTATCAGAGGCTCTCTACCTGCACCAGGTATGGTAGGCGATTTTACAGTCAATGCTGTGGCATTGGAAACAGTAGTTGCATAGGCAGCAGCAATTTCCGACATGGATTTACCAGCATTTTCGGCTTTGATTTTCTCCGCCTTTTTCTTTTTGCGAAGGATAGGTAGCACGGTTACTGAAGCATCTTCCACATCCATCAGGCCTTTTTTGTATGTCGCTGTTAGCTGTACCACCGCATATCCGTTATTCACATCAAATCGCCTGATGTCTCCTAGTTCTGTATCCTCGCTAAAAGCCCACTGAACGATTCTTCTCTGAGCACCCAGGCCTGGAAGATTTTCATCCATAGCATTGAGTCGGTTAACCGGTCTCACCACATAGTCATTCTCCTGAGCAACCTCACTAAGGCTTTTATCAGAATCTACTGCTGTCATTTCAAATTTAGTGGCATCGGTAAACAAAGCATTTATCGTTTCATCCGAGGGCTGTATATCTCTGGTAAGAGTGGCAAGTTGAACTAAATCACGCTTTTCATCAACCTTTACAATATGAAAACCAAATTCGGTTTCCACCAGACCAATATGGCCTACAGGATTCCCAAAGGCAAAGTCATTAAACTTAGGAGTCATTACCCCTTCCTGAAAGAATCCGAGATCTCCCCCTCGTGGTCCAGATGGTCCATCCGAATTGTCTCGAGCCAACTGGGCAAATACCGCATCTTGTTTCAATGCCTCCTCTAATACATCTTCAGCTTTTTGTCTTGC
>JABDQK010000236.1 GCA_013042255.1 Flavobacteriaceae bacterium
ATTACGATGTTATGAGAATTCCCAAAGCCTGTATAGCGCGTATCTGCAGAAAACGTCACTGGTGGGTTACTGACAGAAAGTAATTTTTTAAGATCAAAAACCTGCATTCCATGCCCTCCTGCCTCTGCTCCCACAAATGCAAAATCGGCGTACACTTTAATGTCGCGCCAGCTACTTGAAGTAGTTGCGGTGGGAAGTTTTCCGAGATAAACGAGGTTTTCCGTATCTGTAATTTCTACGAATGCAGTACCGTTATTAAGGCCAACCAGAGCAAATTCCCGGGAAGAGGAAATATCTGTCCATCCCCAGATATCATTCCCTGAAGAGGCATTGAGGGCATTCAGGCTAAGTCGACCTAATAAGTCATATCCATTACAGGGGTAAGCACCTGCAAGACCGTTCTCACAGGGAACAAAATTACCCTGGGTATTTTCCGTTTCCTCATTGGGTGGATTGTTGGGAACTATAACATCAATATCGGGGATTCCATCGTCATTATTGGTACAACCACAGACCAATATTATAAGGGTAAAAAATAAGAGGGACTTTTTCATAGCGGGGTTTAAGGGAAAGGCAGATTTTTAAGGTAAAGATACAATTTCTGGGAGATCATCCTTAATTTTGCAGGATGTTAGAAGCAAAAGACTCTGAAAAAACACCCCTTGAAAAGCTGGGAGAATTTGGCCTGATTCACCACCTGACTCAGGTTTTTACCCTGAAACAACCATCAACTGTATTTGGAATTGGAGATGACGCTGCTGTGTTGAAGTTTAAAGACAAAAATGTCCTGGTCAGCACCGATCAGCTGATAGAAGGAATCCATTTCGACCTCAGCTACATGCCTCTTAAACATCTGGGATACAAGGCCGTTGTAGTCAACCTCAGTGATATTTACGCCATGAATGGAATACCCACCCAGGTCACTGTATCCATGGCTGTCTCCAACAGGTTTCCACTTGAAGCTTTAGAGGAACTTTATTCGGGAATTCAGTTGGCCTGTGAAATGTATCAGGTTGACCTTGTAGGTGGCGATACCACATCTTCAGACAGGGGACTGTACCTTTCAGTAACTGCCATAGGCCAGGTAGAAGAAAATGAAGCCGTTTACAGAAATGGGGCCCAGCCTAATGACTTACTGGTGGTGACAGGGGATTTGGGAGGTGCTTATATGGGTCTGCAGGTCCTGCAGCGCGAAAAGGAGGTTTTTAAGGTGAATCCCAACAACCAACCCGACCTTGAACCTTATAGCTACATCGTAGAACGACAACTAAAACCCGAAGCCAGAAAAGACATTGTTTCTCTTTTAAAAGAACTGGAGGTGACACCCACGGCCATGATCGATATCAGCGATGGCTTGTCCTCTGAAATTCTGCATTTGTGCTCAAAGAGCAAGGTGGGATGTATGTTGTATGAAGATAAAATTCCGCTGGACCCTACCGTAATATCAGCCTGTGAGGAATTTAAACTGGATAGCACTATGGTGGCCCTGAGCGGGGGCGAAGATTATGAATTGCTCTTTACAATAAAACAGGAGGATTTTCCCAAAATAAAGGGCAACCCCAATCTTACTGTCGTGGGGCATATGACAGAAGCAGATCGGGGTGCACACTTAATTTCCAGGAATGAACAAAGCATCCCTTTAAAAGCCCAGGGTTGGAATTCCTTTGGCTAGGGTTGCTCAGGCTACTTGCTGTTCGCCTGCATGTCTTTTCTGATATATGATCTCCAGCGTATGGTTTATATCCTGTAACTCGGGAGTGAGAGCTGAAAGGTTTCCACTTACATCAGTGGTTACTTCTTTCCCGCAGTGTACGCATTTGTATTCCTTGATGTGCTGGGTGACTTTTTTCGACACAGAGTAGTGGTGACCAAAAATTTGGCAGAATATTTTTTTCATGAAGTAGGTTATTAGGGCGCATGGTCTGGTTGGGGGAACCTCGGCAATGCAAAAATTAATTATATGGGTTGAGCATTCATCAAAATGTTATTACTAACACTTTTAAAGAGGAACGCTCACTTCCGAGGATTTATTGAGTGTAAGTCGATATTTTTCTCATTTTTTCGATGAACGTCTTCTTTTCCTATTGAACTATGCGTTTTTTTCTATTTGCCTCCCACTCATTTTCTCCTATCTTTCCAACTTAAAATTTTTCCATGCGTCGCCTCAGAGTGCTTCTGGTAACCGCTTTTGCCCTCTTCTCATTATTTTTTGGGGCGGGGAATCTGATCTTACCCCCACAACTTGGATTTAAAGCAGGAACCGATTGGTGGATAGTAGCCCTGGGATTTGCCCTTTCTGCAGTGTTTATTCCTATCCTGGGCATTCGTGCTCATGCAAGGTTGCAGGGAACCATGTTCGATTTTGCGACAAAAGTATCTCCCGGATTCAGTCTCGTCTACTGCTTTGTTGTATACGCCATTTCCATAAGCCTACCATCTCCGAGAACAGCATCTGTCACACATGAAATGGCCATCGCCCCACTGTTCGATATCAATCCGCTCTCTACCAGTTTTATATATTTTGCTCTTGTGCTGATCTTTGCCCTTAATCGGAATAAAATACTGGATATCATTGGGAAATTAATGACCCCGGCAATCCTCATCATTCTCCTGGTTATAATAGGGATAGTCACTTTTACCGAGCCTTTCGATTTCGGTGCGTCTACAATTGAAAGTCCGCTGAGTTATGCCATCCTGGAAGGATATCAGACATTTGATGCGATTGGGGCCGTTGTGGTTGGCGGGGTGATTATCGTCTCCATTAACCTGAAGAACAACCAAACCTACGAACAGAAAAAAAGACTTATTGCGAATGCTGGCTGGCTGGCTGGAATTACATTGTTTATGGTCTACACCGGATTGATGTTATCTGCCGGTTTACTGCATTCTTCCTTTCCTCCTGACATTAGCAGAACCGACCTGCTACAGCAAATCAGTCTTTTTGCTCTGGGAAATACCGGAAAGGGTATTTTTGCCGTACTGGTAGGGCTAGCCTGTTTTACAACTGCGGTAGGAATCGTCACCGGCACAGCCGATTTTGTAAAGTCGAGATTCGCCGATTCCCGGAAAGCCTACGTGATCACAGTAATCATCGGTTCCCTCCTGGGGGTTCTTATGGGTCAGCTTGAAGTAGGCTATATTATCGATGTGGCCCTTCCTGCCCTCATGTTCATATACCCTATCACTATAGTTCTGATCGTCCTCAATGTACTACCTGAAAAATGGACATCAGAACTTGTTTTTAAAGCTGTTGTAGGGGTAACCATTCTGTTTAGTATTCCTGATTTTTTGCAAAGTCTCAACCTCGGATACGATCTAAGTGCTGTTAACAATTTAATTCTATTCAGTTCCGCTCAATTGGGCTGGTTAGTTCCAGCTTTTATCACTTTCCTTGCAACTAATTTGTGGAAAGTCTACCAAGCCAAACTATAGTAAGTTGTTGACTAAAATCTGGATTATGAGTTCGTTTGCATTAGGTTCTCGATCTCTTCTGCTTCAATAGGAATGTTCTTCATTAAATTAAGAGGCTCTCCTTTTTCCTGTATGACCACATCATCTTCGAGCCGGATCCCAAAGCCTTCATCAGGGATGTAGATCCCGGGCTCTACTGTAAAGACATTATTGGCCTTCATAGGAGATTTCAGTGGTCCGTAATCGTGTGTGTCGAGTCCTATGTGATGGCTGGTTCCGTGCATAAAATATTTCTTATAGGCCGGCCAGTCTTTGTTTTCGTTCTTTACATCTGCCTTGTCCAGCAGGCCAAGCCCGAGAAGTTCTGAGGTCATGATCTTACCAACTTCTTTGTGATATTCCTCCCACATGGTGCCCGGCACCAGCATTTTGGTTGCCTCATCCTTTACCCGAAGCACCGCATCGTACACTTCACGTTGCCGTTTACTGAATTTTCCGCTCACAGGGATGGTGCGTGTCATGTCGCTGGAGTAATTAGCGTATTCGGCACCAACATCGAGCAAGATCAGATCTCCGGCCTTACATTGCTGGTTATTGACCACATAGTGAAGTACATTGGCGTTATTCCCCGACGCGATAATTGGCGTATAGGCAAATCCTTTAGAGCGGTTTCGGATAAATTCGTGCAGAAATTCCGCTTCCAGTTCATACTCCCATACTCCTGGGTGGGTAAATTGTAAAATTCTCCTGAACCCTTTTTCGGTAATATCACATGCCTTTTGCATAAGGGCAATTTCCTGAGGCTCTTTTACCCCTCTTAGTTCCTGTAAAATAGGATTGCTTTTGGCAACGGTATGAGCCGGAAATTTCTCCTTGCAACTAATGATAAACCGATCTTCACGGGTCTGGGTTTCAACAGCCTGTCGGTAGTGTTCATTGGTATTAAAATAAATGGTTTCAGCTTCTGTCATCAATTCAAAAAACAGCTTGTCAAAAGCACTCAGCCACTGCACATTCTTTATTCCTGACACCTTAGTCCCCTGCTCTTTGGTAAGTTTCTCTCCCTCCCATACAGCAATGTGATCATTTGTTTCCCTTACGAATATAATTTCCCTGTGTTCCTTCTTTTTTGCGTCCGGGAAAAGCAAGAGAATGGATTCTTCCTGATCTACCCCACTGAGGTAGAAAATATCACGATGCTGCTCAAAAGGCATGGTGCTATCTGCACTAATGGGGTAAATATCATTCGAATTGAAAACCGCAATGCTTTTGGGTTTCATCCTCGACATAAATTTCTTTCGGTTTTCGACAAAAAGGGATGCGTCTATTGGGTCATATTTCATGTGTAGAAGGTATTTTTCCAAAAGTAACTATTTAACAGCATATCTTTCAGAAGCTACTTGTCATAACTCATTCGAATTCTTACCTTCCAAGAAATTATTTTTAACTCCTATGAAACTAACTTCTTTCTTATTCCTCGGTCTGATAGGTCTGTCCCTGACCGCCCAACCAGACGTCACCAAAGCATCTGAAGTAATGAAAGGCCTGTCAGAAAAAGAGCAAATGGCCAATTCCTCCATGGTAAAAAATATCACGTTTAAAAATATTGGCCCAACAGTGATGAGTGGGCGTGTGGTAGACCTTGATGTAAATCCAAATGATCCTACCGAATTCTATGTGGCCTATGCCTCAGGTGGACTATGGCATACTTCCAATAACGGCACCTCTTTTACCCCGATAATGGATCAGAGTGCAACCCAGAATATCGGAGATATTGCCGTGGACTGGAGAAGTGGCGTGATCTGGGTGGGAACGGGAGAAAATAATAGTTCGCGTTCATCCTATGCAGGAATAGGCTTGCTGAAATCAACCGATAAAGGTGGTACCTGGGAGCAAATGGGATTGGGAGACTCACACCATATCGGGCGGATACATATTAATCCATCTAATCCTGATGAAGTGGTGGTAGGTGTCACAGGACACCTGTATTCTCCTAACCAGGAGCGAGGGGTTTATAAAACTAAGGACGGAGGTAAGAGCTGGAAAAAAACCCTTTATATTAATTCGGAAACAGGGATTATTGACCTGGCCGTTTCTCCAAACGACTTTAATGTTCAATTTGCAGCTGCCTGGGAGAAAGACCGGAAGGCCTGGAATTTTACGGGTAATGGCCCTGGTTCGGGAATCTACAAAAGCACAGATGCCGGGGAAAGCTGGACATTAGTCTCCACTTCCAACAGTGGTTTTCCCACAGGGGACGGAGTAGGGCGTATTGGCCTGGCAGTATTCGATAATAACATTGTATATGCCGTACATGACAATCAATACAGGCGTCCTAAGTCTGACAAGGAAGAAACATCCGATGAGGGCTTAACAAAAGATGATTTTAAAACAATGTCTGTTGAGGCCTTTCTCAAACTGAAAAATGCCCGACTTGATGATTTTTTAAAGGATAATAACTTTCATGAAAAATATAAGGCTGAGAACGTCAAAGCCATGGTTGAAGACGGTGCAGTACAACCAAAAGATCTTGCAACCTATCTCGAAGATGCAAATTCACTTCTTTTTGACACCCCGGTAATCGGTGCCGAAGTATACCGCAGTGATAACGGCGGTAAAAACTGGAAGAAACAAAATGAAGATTTTATAGACGACCTTTTCTACAGTTACGGATATTACTTTGCCCAGATCAGGGTTGATCGGAACAATCCGGATAAAATCTACCTGGCGGGAGTGCCGCTTATTGCCTCTTCAGATGCAGGAAAAACTTATAAGGCCATCGATGGAGATAATGTCCATGCCGACCATCACGCACTCTGGATCAATCCGGTTA
>JABDQK010000239.1 GCA_013042255.1 Flavobacteriaceae bacterium
TACTTATTTTTAGCGCAAACGTAACAATAACTTAATGGACAATTACCTCATCACCCTGGGAATGTACCTGATCTTGATGCTCTTCTTCAAGATATATTTTACTGTTTCTGCTAAGGATTAAAGTTCATTTCATAGCCCCACTTCTAAGAACTGTTCGGCCTTATGCTTAAAAAAGATCACCGGACTCATTTTCTTGAATTAAGAAAGAATACATCCGATGCTGTCATCGATGAAGCCAGCCTGAAAGTGGCTAACAAGATTCTTGGCCTGGCTGTATGGGACTATACTTATTATCATATTTTCTTACACAGCACTCTAAAAAAAGAAATTGACACCCGCCCTATAATAACTCTTCTTCAGGGGAAAGACAAAGAAGTTGTCGTTCCTAAAATTGCCCCAGAAAATAGGTTGGAACACTTTCTGTTGACAGACAATACCTCTTTAAAACCCAATAGCTGGGGTATTCCAGAACCTCAGAATGGTATTCAGGTAAACCCTTCAAAAATAGATGTGGTTTTTGTCCCTCTGCTCGCATTTGATCAGGCTGGGAACAGAGTAGGCTACGGCGGCGGGTATTACGACAAGTTTCTGGCAGAATGTGCAGAAAACACCAGGAAAATTGGTCTTAGTTTATTTGATGCCGTTGATATAATAACTGACACGGACGCACACGATATTACACTGGATTACTGCGTTACCCCTGATAAAGTCTACTCGTTCTGATCAGTTTCTACGCTAATATCTTCTTTTTTCCCAAAGGCCTTTTTATTGAAGACAATCAGGATACCAACTCCAGTACTGATCGCAGTATCTGCGATATTAAAGACCGGTTCAAAGAAGCGGAAATCATTCCCCCCTACAAAAGGAACCCACTCGGGCCATACGGTATCGATCATAGGGAAATAGAGCATGTCAACCACCTTCCCGTAGAAAAGCCTGCCGTAAGGTTCATCAGAAAATAAAGTAGCGACGGTATTGTAGCTGTCATTGAAAATCATCCCGTAGAAAAGGGAATCGATGATATTTCCAACGGCACCGGCAAAAATCAATGAAACAGCAATAACCAGGGTTTTGGTTGCCCCTTTCTGAATACTATCCCAGAGCCAGTAGCCAATTCCTGAGATGGCAAATAGCCTGAAGATGGTAAGTACAAGTTTTCCACTGCTATCGGAAATAGGTAGAATGTCGCTTAGTTTGGTCCCCCAGGCTGCCCCTTCATTTTCTATAAAAAGGATCTTAAACCAGCTCAATACATCAATGGATTCCCCCAATATAAAATGGGTTTTGATATAAATTTTACTGATCTGGTCTACCAATAAAATGATGAATATGAGGATGAGGGACTTCTTGAGATTCATAGGTTTTCTTCTGCAGGGGCAAAAATAGGGATTATTAATACATTGTAGTTGCTGTATTTCTGATAGAAATTATATTATCACTCCACCGATTTAATCGTTATGTTTCCACTGTTCGACTGAAGGTTATAATTGCTTTGTCCTTCTGGGATGTTGTCCTTTATAACAGTGCCGTATTTTGTTTTGGCATCAATAGTCCCACTCACGGTCTCCAGATCAATGTTCCCGCTTTGGGTGGTAACACGTACATTATCCTTAAGATCCTTTAAAGCGCACTGTCCATCACTTAATACCACTTCCAATTCTTTATAAATTCCCCGAGCTGTTACCTGTGTGCTGGTTCCAAATAGGCTGACAAACTTATCTTCCGGCACCTCGATATAAAGGGAAATGGCGATCACCTTATGGGCACTCAGTTTATCATTTGGGATTTTAAAATAAGGCTGAAGAGCGGCGGTGACCCTCAATGTATTCCCTTCTTCTACTAACTCTATGGCCAGATCCTTCCGGTATTCTCCTTCTATGATGGCCCGGAGACTTAGATCTGCCCCGGAGATTGTTTCCAGCTCTACCTGGGCCAGACTACTGGCATCGATCTGAATATGGGTAATATGAGGAAGAAGCAGGACTTTCCTCACTACTTTCTGGCCTGAGGCCGACTTTAATCCCAGGAATAGAATTAACAAGAATAAATAGTTCTTCACTAAACTGATATGAAAACGCCCCTTCACGGGGCGTGTCATTTATTTTTGCATATTCTTTGCCTCAATGCTTAAGGTGGCATGTGGCACCAGTTTCAATCGCTCTTTATTAATAAGCTTCCCTGTAACTCTGCATATCCCGTAAGTTTTATTTTCAATACGCAACAGTGCATTCTTCAGGTCGCGGATAAATTTTTCCTGCCTGATAGCCAACTGAGTATTCGCTTCTTTGCTCATAGTCTCAGAACCTTCTTCGAACGCTTTGAAAGTTGGCGATGTATCATCCGTACCATTATTACCATCATTCATATATGAACTGCGCAACAAATCGAGATGACTTTTTGCTTTTTCAATTTTTTCCTCTATCAAAACACGGAATTCTTCCAGTTCTTTATCTGAGTATCTAACTTTTAAATCTTGTCCCATAATTTCTTAATGTTTTTGAATCAACAATTTTGTATTTACTTCATCAAACACGATCTCAGTGCCTGCATCAAGTTGCTCCTCCAGGGCCAGATCAGCCGTAAGAGTTTCAGTTTTGATGTACTGCATGTTACTTTCAATCGCCTTTTCTACAAAACCGTCTTTTAATACTTTAACGTCTATTTTATCCGTAACCTCAAATCCGGACTCTTTTCTGAGATTCTGAATTCTGTTTACCAGTTCCCTGGCAATACCTTCTTTCCTGAGATCATCATCTATAGTCACATCGAGTGCTACGGTGAGTCCTCCTGAACTGGCAACCAGCCAGCCTTCTATGTCCTCGGAACTTATTTCTACTTCCTCTAACTGTAAGATAATACTTTTATTTTCTATCTCAAGCGGAATTTCGCCTTCCCGTTCAATTTTCTGGATATCTTCCTGTGAGAATTTACCTACTTCCTGGGCAATTTTTTTCATATCCTTGCCAAATCTGGGGCCTAAAACCTTAAAGTTGGGCTTGATCTTTTTAACCAGAATTCCGGAGGCATCGTCCAGTAGTTCAATTTCTTTAACGTTGACCTCCGATTTTATCAGGTCTGCAACGGCTTCAATCTCTTTGCGCTGCCCATCATCCAATACCGGGATCATTACTTTTTGTAAAGGCTGCCTTACTTTGATCTTCTCCTTTTGCCTGATTGATAACACCAGAGACGAAATAGTTTGTGCCTTTTCCATCTTACTTTCCAGAGTTCGATTTACCTTGGTCTCATCAAAGACCGGGAAGTCTGAAAGATGGACGCTTTCTAAAGAAGTATCCCCTATTCCATTAGACAGGTCTGAATATAATTGCTCCATAAAAAATGGGGCAATCGGGGCCGAGAGCTGGGCAACCGTACGAAGACAGGTAAAAAGGGTTTGGTATGCTGAAATTTTATCCCTTTGGTAATCCCCTTTCCAGAACCGCCTTCTGCAAAGGCGTACATACCAGTTACTTAAGTTTTCCTGAACATAATCAGAAATAGCCCTGGCTGCTTTTGTAGGTTCATAGTCTGCGTAGGCCTCATCTACGGTTTTTACAAGGGAGTGCAATTCGGATAATATCCACTGATCGATTTCAGGCCTTTCATTTAAGGGTATTTCCTTTTCGCTATAACTGAATTCATCGATATTGGCATAGAGGGCAAAGAAGGAATAGGTATTGTAAAGGGTACCGAAAAACTTCCGTTTGACCTCCTGGATTCCCTCTGGGTCGAATTTCAGGTTATCCCATGGATTGGCATTGGCAATGAGATACCACCTTGTGGCATCAGGGCCAAATTCACCAAGAGTCTCAAAAGGGTCCACCCCGTTTCCGAGCCTTTTTGACATTTTCTTTCCCTCCTTGTCTAAAACTAGGCCATTAGAGACAACGTTTTTGTATGCCACTGAATCAAAAACCAAAGTGGCTATTGCGTGAAGGGTATAAAACCATCCCCTGGTCTGATCTACTCCTTCGGCGATAAAATCGGCAGGAAATGTTTTCCCCTGATCAATCAGATCTTTGTTCTCAAAAGGATAATGCCATTGCGCATAAGGCATGGAACCACTATCGAACCAGACATCGATCAGGTCTGTTTCCCTTCTCATCGGCTTGCCCGTCGGAGAAACCAGGATTATAGTATCAACTACATTCTTATGCAGATCAATTTTATCATAATTCGCCTCATCCATATTTCCCGGCTCAAAGGAGGCAAAAACATCTTCCTGTAAAACGCCTGCTTTAAGTGCCTTAGAAATTTCCTCCTTCAGTTGTGCTACTGAACCAATGATAATTTCTTCTGTCCCGTCTTCTGTTCTCCAGATAGGCAGAGGTATGCCCCAGAAACGAGAACGGGAAAGATTCCAGTCATTGGCATTGGCCAGCCAGTTTCCAAACCGACCGTCTCCTGTGGCTTTTGGTTTCCAGTTGATCGTCTGGTTGAGCTCGAACATCCGATCTTTGATATCAGTCACTTTGATGAACCAGGAATCGAGCGGATAGTATAAGATTGGCTTGTCTGTTCGCCAGCAATTAGGATAGCTGTGGAGGTATTTCTCCACCTTAAAAGCCCTGTTTTCTTCCTTTAGTTTTATGGCCAGTTCAACATCGACCGACCTCTCCGGAGCCTTTCCTTCTTCGTAATACTCGTTCTTTACATACTTCCCCGCCAGTTCTTTCATCTCAGGACGAAACTTTCCCTGAAGGTCTACCAGGGGTACAGGATTCTCGTATTCATCCAGGACAAGCAAAGGCGGAACTTCGGGAGAAGCCTGTTTGGCCACCAGGGCATCATCTGCTCCAAAGGTTGGTGCCGTGTGAACAATTCCTGTACCATCCTCAGTGGTTACGAAATCACCGGAAATAACCCGGAAGGCATTTTCCGAATGCTGATAGGGCAAGGCATAAGGTAATAATTGTTCATACCTGATTCCCAAAAGGTCTTTCCCCTTGTAAGTCAATGCTACCTTAAAAGGAATTTTCTTGTCACCAGCCTTGTAAGAGCTGAGTTCTTCATCAGATGACACTTCTGTGAATTTGCCTTTAAATTGCTCACCTATCAGGGCCTTAGCCAATATAACATTTATGGGTTCAAAGGTGTATTGGTTAAAGGTTTTGACCAACACATATTCGATCTTCTGACCTACAGTCAGGGCAGTATTTGATGGCAATGTCCATGGTGTCGTGGTCCAGGCCAGGAAAAAGATCTCTCCTTTCACCTCTTGCAGGAAAGAGGGTAAACTTTCTTCCTTAGCCTTAAACTGCGCCGTAACAGTAGTATCCGTAATATCCTGATATGTCCCTGGCTGGTTCAGCTCGTGAGAACTGAGTCCGGTCCCCGCTTTTGGCGAATACGGCTGGATGGTGTATCCCTTGTACAAGAGGCCTTTGTCATAGATCTCTTTTAGCAGCCACCATACCGATTCCATGTACTTTGGCTTGTAGGTGATATAGGGATCCTGCATATCAACCCAGTATCCGATCTTCTCCGTCATGTCATTCCATACATCGGTATACCTCATAACGGCCTTTTTACAGGCGGCATTATATTCCTCTATACTGATCTTTACCCCAATATCTTCTTTGGTAATTCCCAGTTCTTTTTCTACCCCCAGTTCAATGGGAAGTCCATGGGTATCCCATCCGGCTTTACGTTTTACCTGATAGCCCTTCATGGTTTTATACCTGGGAAAGATGTCCTTTATTGTACGTGAAATTACATGGTGGATCCCCGGCAAGCCATTTGCAGAAGGCGGGCCTTCATAAAACACGTATCTGGGCTTCCCTTCTCTGGTAGAAATACTCTTTTCAAAAATACGGTCGTTTTTCCAGCGCTGAAGTACCTCCTCGCCTATCCTGGTTAAATCCAAACCCTTGTATTCCTGAAATTTCATAACTGCTGTTCTTTCACCTAATTAAAGGTGGCAAAATTAGTGAATTTTGACCAAATTTCAGATGAAACGTGAACAAAAAAAGGCCCCGTTAAGGGCCTTTTATTCTGATAAATTAATTGCTTTATTTTGTGCCTGTAATCGTTACATTGGCACTGATCTGCAGGGCCGAACTTACATTGATAGCACCTAAATTCAGTCCGGTTGTCGATTCTGCCTCCAGCAATGCATTGAAGTAGAAAACGTCACCGTCCTTTGCATAGGAAGCAAATACCAACTCGTACTCACCCTCCTCAAGGAAACTCAGCGTGTAAGATCCGGTAGTGTTACTTACCACGGAACTGGTTACCGCATTTTTAAAGGTAACATTACTTTCTCCCTGCCCGCTGGTTTCAGTTTCGGCATTGAAAGTTCCTTTTTCATAAGCGTAAACCACGATTCGGTCTGAAGTGTTTTCGGCATCATTTGCAGTTCCCGAAATCTCCCCGGTAGTTTCCTCATTTACCGTTCTGATCCCAGCCATCAATTCAGACATGGAAACGAATTCAAAATCAGATCCCATGGTTCCCTGCTCTTCCTTGATAGTTTTCCTCAGGTCAAAATCGAAGATCACTTCATTAGAGGTATTTGCAAATACCTCGAAAGCATCGTTCACCGATATTTTATTCGCAGTGGCCGTTAGCTTGTCTTTTTCTCCATTAGCGAGGGCCACATAGCATCCGGGCGAGTTCCCGTCAGCATCGGTCTCATAATCTAAAAAAAGCTCAAGATTTGAATAGGACCTGGCTGCAAGGTCGAGATTACCTAAAGTGGCCGTCTGACCATTAACCAGAGCTGCGAGGTTTACCGTAGTGGTGCTAAAGCCTTCAAGGGAATTCCCGTCTACTCTTACATCGGTGATCGTAACAAATACTCCCTCTACGTTGGCATTGTCTATGGGGGCATCCGTAATCTTAAAGGTGGTATTGTAGGTTTCTCCTGACATATCCCCTTCGTTGTCATCCTTGCTGCAGGATTGAGTTAAAAAAATTGTTGCTAGTAATAAAATTGACGATTTAAATAAATGTCTCATAATACTTAAATTTAATTTGGGTTTGTTGTTCATCCATACAACAATGTCTACGCATTTTACCCCCTTAAGAAAGTGTTAAAGTTTGTTAAAATTCGTTTAACGTCAAATTCTAAAACTGTAATAAACATAGGCGTTGCCAAAGGTTTTTTACTCTATCTGCCTGATTGCCAGAGGCTGAGAGAGATCACTTAGTGAAGCAGCTAAATTTTAATCTTGCTTGAAAGAAATATGTTAAAATGTATACCCTAATGCCAGGATCAGATTTATCCCGGGGGCGGATATTCCTGAAGAATAGGTTCTGTATCTCTGATCGGTTATGTTTTCCAGGGACAAAGAGGCTGTTAAAGCATCGCTGATCTGATACTGCGACCTTAAGTTTAGTGTATACCAGGATGGGGAATACGGATTTCCGCTGTCATCCAGATCGTAGATGTAGTCTTTACTGCGCTCAGTCAGCGCCAGATCCTCATAGCGTATTTCCCCATTAAAGTTGAGGAAGAGATCGGTCTTGAGTCTTGTTTTTGTCCAGATAAAATGAAAGTCCCCAAAAGAAGGAGCAGCATGCCTGGCTGCCGAGTCCTCTCCACTATCATCCTCTTCTGTACCCTTGGTAATGGTAAGATTAGAGGTCAGCTGCATTTCATTATTCAGGTAGAGCTCGCCTCCGAATTCAAAACCATAGACGTAGGCTTTTGCTGCATTCTGTATAGCTTGTACATTACTTAGTTCCCCATTGTAAAATATCTCACGTTGCCCATTGAAGGTATAATCGCGGCGTACCAGAGCATCGACCAGATACGTATAAAAAGTAGCGGCTCGCAGGACCGCTTTGTTTTTAAAGTTCTTCTTGATCCCAAAATCTACATTGTAGGCGTATTCGGGTTCCAGCTCTGGATTGGGAACAACCACCGAGCCCGGTTCTGAATCAAAGACTTTCCCGATATCATCAATGTTCGGGGCCCTGAAGCCGGTAGAGCCGTTAAGGGTAATTTGGAGCGACTGATTTGGAAACCAGCTCAATCCCAGGCTTCCCGTTAATGCACCATTGTCAAGCTTTGCAGTTGTAAAAGGAAAAGGGTAAAAAGTGTTGTCAAATTCAGCATTGATCCAGACATGGCTGTATCTCAGTCCGGATAATAGTGTGAAATTGGGCTGGGCCTTATATTCAGCATTGACATATCCTGCCAGGGTTTGCCAGCTCGATCCGTCAGGATACCGGGAAGGAGCTTCCTCCTCCTGCTGTGTTTCAATATTCAACTGACTTCCACTGGAACCTACCCTGTTGTATATGTATTCTCCCCCGTAATACAACCTTAGATCTCCTATCCTCTTGTTCTCGAAATCGAGGTTGACAGAAATCGCATCTACCTTTTCCCTGGTTCGGTTTAATATGGGATCCTGAAAATCACGATCATTCCGACTCTCTTCAAAGAACTGATAGGCAGTAGTTAACTTAAGTCCGTCATAAAACTTGCTGTTCCCTTTTTTGTATAGCTGCAAATTCCCCATAAACCACTTTTGAGGCCCGTAATACCATTCTGCAGAACGAAGTCCGGAACCCTCGGCATCGGGTCTGATAAGGCGGTCATAACGGGAATATTCTGATGTCTCAGAATAGTATAACCCCAGATCGTACTGCCAGTCCGAATCAGGCCTGAAGGCAATTTTTTGTAAAAGGTTGATCTGATCATAGCCTGTTGGAAGTTGTTTCTTCGGCTTATTGTTATCTACCAGAACATCCGTTCCATTTTGACGTTGTACATAACGATCTCTCAGGTATCTTTCAGGACCATGAGTTCCCATGCGAAGATCGTCAAAACGGTTATAGGTTATACTGCTGAGGGAAGCCCATTTTTTTGAAGCGACATTAAGGTCTCCGTGCAACGTAGTCTCATTGTTGGCAGTCGCGTATCGCAGATCGACATTTCCGGTAACCACAAGAGTATCGAGGCGGGGCAGATGAGGTTGCAGCGTATAAAAGTTCATCACGCCTCCGATGGCATCACTTCCATAGATTACGGATCCCGGACCAAAAACGACTTCAGTGTTCTTGATGGTAAAGGGATCTATCGATAAAACATTCTGAATATTTCCTCCCCTGAAGATAGCATTGTTCATCCGAACACCATCAACAGAAAGGACAAGGCGGTTGGTAGCAAATCCCCTGATCATTGGGCTCCCTCCGCCAAGCTGACTCTTCTGCACAAACACCTGCCCGCTGTTTTGCAATAGATCTGCCGAAGTTTGTGGATTGGTAAATGCTATATCTCTGGCACTAATGGATGCGATTTTTTGGGGGATATCCTTCTTCTGTTGTTCCCATTTGGAAATCGACATTACAACAGCGTCTAACTGTTCTGTCCTGGGTAGCAACTCTATCTCATTCCCTCTTCGCAGAATCTGATTTTTAGTTGCTGTTCTGATTTCATAGCCGATATGACTTATGGTAAATCGCTCAGAACCGTTAAAAGCGGAAAGGTCACAGATCCCGTCAATATCTGTTATTAAGGTCTTACTCTTATCGGCATTGTATAAAAGGGCATTTACGAGTGGATTTTTCGTCTCCCCGTCTACAACAGTAATCTTCTGCGACTGAGCGCAGAGTAGCATAAAGAAAAAACCAATACTTAGTATTAGACGCATGCTCACTTAAAAACTTCGTTTAAAACCTCCAGTGATCTGGGTTTTCTAAAACCGTGCAAATGTAATTCAAAATAGAGGACTATTTTTTGTAATAAAGCCTGCCTCTCTTCCTTATTGATCCTGATCGTATGGATAGCATCAAAATTTGTGCCTAAGAAGGCCTGGAAGAGAGATAATTCGCGCCCTGTGAGAAGAGGGTTCAGAGAGGACTGTAAAACGAAACGACCATCCTGCAAGTCGAAGTAGTCTGATCTTGGTTCTGAAATATCAGGATAGAAACCCAGGTACTTACTTACCTCCAAAAGGAAGTACAGGTGAAAATTGCCGATCTGCTCATGGTGGTCTGCCCATTGGAAGGCAGCTTCAAGGAATTGAAAAAGGCCCTCATTCTTTTCTTCCTCATAAATACTGTTCCCCATCATTTCTGCCAGGAAAAAGGCAAGGGCATTTTTAACAACATCAGAATGTAATGACTGGTAGGGGTAGATTATTTTGACTTCCGACAGCCGTTCCATGCTACCCTTGTTCCTGTGAACTGCAACAATTTCCAATTGCGTAAGGGGCAGGAAATAAGCCGATTTCAATTTCCCCTTTTTGGCCCCTAATACCCCTTTAAGCAGATATGTCTTTAATCCGTCCGATTCTGTAAACATCTTTACGATCAGGCTGGAATCACCGTATTTTATGGAAGAGAGCACAATGGCCCTGGTTGTCACTCGCATGGGAAAAAGATTGCGTCTAAAAGTACAAAAAAGCCCCCTGAGAGAATCCCGGGGGGCTGTTTCATTTTGTTATGGGACTATCAAATCACGCCCTGCGCCAACATGGCATCTGCCACTTTAACAAAGCCGGCGATGTTTGCACCTTTAACATAGTTGCAGTATCCATCTTCTTCTTTCCCGTATTCAATACAGGAGTCGTGAATGTCCTCCATGATCCCTTTTAGCCGCTCATCCACTTCTTCTCTTGTCCAGCTGATTCTCAGGGAATTCTGCGACATTTCCAGGCCGGATGTAGCCACACCTCCTGCATTTGAAGCCTTCCCGGGTGCGAAAAGGATCTTTTTTTCATGGAAAGCATGAATAGCATCAGGCATTGATGGCATATTGGCTCCTTCGGCTACACAAATACAGCCATTCTTGATGAGAGTTTCGGCACCTTCACCATCCAGTTCATTCTGGGTAGCACAAGGCAGGGCAATATCACAGGGCACTGACCATGGGGTTCCTCCCTTGTGATAAGTAGCCGATTTGTATTTATCGACATATTCTGAGATACGACCTCTTTTATTGTTTTTCAAATCCATAACCCAAGCCAGTTTTTCTTCCGAAATACCATCCTTATCATGAATATATCCGCCTGAATCTGAAAGGGTAATCACTTTACCTCCTAACTGAAGAACTTTTTCGGCCGCGTATTGTGCAACATTTCCTGAACCTGAAATGACCACATTCTTTCCTTTAATCTCTTCACCTCTGGTTTTCAACATATTTTGTGCAAAATATACCGTCCCATATCCGGTGGCTTCGGGCCTGATTTTTGAGCCGCCCCAGGAGAGACCTTTCCCCGTCAGCACTCCGGTAAATTCGTTCTTAATTTTTTTGTACATCCCGAACAAAAATCCGATCTCCCTTGCACCTACTCC
>JABDQK010000253.1 GCA_013042255.1 Flavobacteriaceae bacterium
CCGTTAGTCGTAGGATCCAGGATGAGTCCGGTACTCCCTGAAGTATTCATCTGTGAATTCAGGCTAGGTAAAAAGTTGCCCAGGGCGTCCGACCTATCGATCCTGGCGTTTTCAAGATCGAGTTCAAACTGCTCTATAGTAATATTATTATCTACCGCATAGGTCACACATTCCTCCAGCGTCCACTTTCTCATCTGTGCTGTGAGGGTACCGACGGTAAGCAGGAATAAAAGGATGGATATTCTAAATCTCATGTTCGCGTTTTTTGATTGCTTATTTAGTTGATTTTTTATTCGACTTATCAGGAATTTGCTTCCTCTTCTTCTTCATCCTCACCTCTCTTAATAGGCTCAGTCTTGTTCCAAATCTTTACTTTATCTTCTTCAGTAAGACCTGAAATAATTTCTACATTGACCCCATCTGAAATTCCTATCTCAATATCCCTGCGCTCAAATTGCTGGTCGCCTGTCGCGATCTCAACATAGGGTTTATCATTTTCTTTATCGAATTGCAACAAGGCTTCAGGGATAACCATAATACTGTCTTTCTTCTCAAGGACCAATGACGCATTGGCACTGTATCCTGCCCTGATAAAGATGGAATCATTGGTGGCTACATCCCCTTCAATTTTAAACTGAACGGCACCGGCTTCCTCCACACCTTTTGGAGCAATAAATTTCAACTTGGCTTCGAGTTTCTGGTCTTCAATAGCACCCAGACTTATTTCCAGAGGCATTCCAACCTTTAACTTCCCTACTTCCCCTTCATCTACCTGCCCTTCAAAAATCATTTGTGTAAGGTCTGCAATGGTGGCAATGGTTGTTCCGTCATTGAAGTTATTACTCTGGATTACCTGATCTCCCTCTTCCACAGGAATCTCCAGGATCGTCCCATTTACTGTTGCCCTGATGTTAGTGTTGGCGCTGGAAGAACCTCCGGCCGACCCCAGGCGTATAATCTGAAAATCTGCCCTTGAATTTTCAAGTTCCAGTACCGCCTGATCATAACGTAATTTCAGGTTATTAAAATCCTGACTGGAAATTACTCCCCGGTCGAAGAGTTGTTTGTTCCTGTCATATTCAATCTTAATATTATTCAAAGCTGCTTCCGCATTCCTCACTCTACCTCGTGCCGAATTCAGCGCCTGCTCATTGGGAACCACCTTGATCACCGCAATAAGATCGCCTGCTCTTACATCATCCCCTTCCTCCATGTAAATCTTATCAATGATCCCTGAAATCTGAGGCTTGATCTCTACCTCATCCTGTGGGACAACCTTTCCCGTGGCCACCGTCTTTTTCTCAATATTGGCTATAAAGGGATTTTTAGTATCGTATTCGATCGCTCCTTTGCTATTCGATTTGATAAAGAAAGCCGCTGCCCATAATGCACCTAAGACCAGGACACCTATCAGTCCGTATTTTACATATTTATTCATCTTCTCTGAGTGTTATTTAAAGTTGTTAGTTATTATTTTATTCTTCTCTTAATGCATCAATTGGTTTAATACTTACCGCCCTTTGCGCCGGAATCAACCCAATGAGGGTCCCCAGAATGACCATGACAAGCAAGGCCCCGATCACTAATGGAATCGGTACGGTAGGGTTAGTATAAGGGAAATCTATGCCCTCTGTCATTGAATTGATCATGCTTAGGACTCCGGCACCCATAATTATGCCAATAATTCCCGCGATCGTAGTGAGGAAAACGGATTCCAGGATGATAAGGGATCTCACTTCCCTGGGAGTTGCCCCAAGGGCACGCCTTATTCCCAGTTCCTTGGTCCTTTCTTTAACGGAGATCAGTAAAATATTTCCAATTCCGATAACCCCGGCGAGAATCGTAGCCAGGCCAACTATGAGCGAGACAAAGGTGAGGCCGTTGGCAAAGCCCATGATCTTACTGAAGATTTCGCCTAGGTTGAAAGCCCCAAATGCACGTTCGTCATCGGGGTGCACGTTGTGAATACTTTTCAGGACCGACTTAATATCTTTTTCTACCTGTACCACATCGGCATCGTCATAGGCCGCAATGGTAAAATATTGAGCATTATCCCCTGTATTGTATAGTTTTTTAA
>JABDQK010000255.1 GCA_013042255.1 Flavobacteriaceae bacterium
GTAAATAGGGCCCAAAATTCGGTTTCATTTGTACTTCAATCTCCATTGCCTGAGGGATGACCAGTATATCACTGAACAGGATGGCAGCATCCATACCGTACCTTCTGATGGGCTGTACGGTAATTTCAGAAGCCAGTTCAGGAGTCTGGCAACGGGTAAAGAAATCGTACTTTTTTTTGATCTCCATAAATTCAGGGAGATACCTGCCTGCCTGCCTCATCATCCATACTGGGGGCCGGTTTACCGATTCGCCCCGAAGGGCTTTTAAAAAGAGGTCATTCTTTAGTGCCATAGATTAAGTTCTTGCTAATGTAGGATAGATTTCAATTAATTTGTCAAGTACAGCATCTGTAGTTGCCTTATCTGCAATCCTAACTTTTTTAAAATGTTTTCTGGCTTCCTTTGCGGTTGTTTCCCCAATACAGACAGCCATAGAATTACCAGGCTTATTTGCGGTTAAAAAGCTTTTGATCCCACTGGGGCTGTAAAAAAGGATACAGGGAAATTCACGCTCAAAGGCCTGCGGATTGAAATTTGTTTCATACCCTTTTATTTCCCTAAAAAAAATTCCATTCTGCCTCAATATATTGCCGAGTTCGGGTCTGTTCATATTTCCTGTAAAAACTAAAAAAGGTCCTTTTTCCGACTTATTTACTATAAAATTGGACAATTCTGATGCATTTTTGGCCATTTTTGCCACTTTCAGCCCTTTTTCCTCCAACAGGGACTTTGTTTTTTCCCCTACACAATAACAGAGGAGTTCATCTGGGAGAGGATGGTATTCTTTTCTGTTATTCAAATAAGCCCGTACCCCGTTTTTGGATGTAAAAATATAATGAGAAAAAGCTGTCGGAATTTCTGTATTGAGATGCTCAATTGAAATGGCGTCATAAGTCTCAATGTTAATACCGACATCTTTCAGCATCGACATTTGCTTTTTATCAAGACTTCTTGTTGAAAGGACAGAGATCATTTTCCAAGTTGAGCTTTAATCTCAGACATCAATTGTATTCCACCCATCTTCTGAATTTCCTCTGCAAAATATTTGCCTGTATTTTTTGTATTCCGGATGTCTGCTTCTTTCTTCACTTCATATTTTTGCTGGCCATCCAGGGAAAGTAATATTCCTTTAAAATTAAGGTTTTCTCCCTCTATCACAGCCAGGGCACCGATTGGAGCCGTACATCCGCCTTCCAAAGTTTTCAGGAATTCCCGTTCTACAGTGGTACAGATTTCAGTTTCGCTATCGTTTAGAGGAGCAAGTGCCTCTTTGCAGTAGTCATTATCTTCTGTAGTAACTACCATCAAAGCACCTTGTGCAGGAGCAGGAATCATCCATTCCAGGGTGCTGTATTGTTCGGGTAGAAGTGAAATTCGTTCAAGTCCGGCCGCTGCAAAAATCGCTGCGTCCCAGGAATGCGTTCTAAATTTTTCGAGGCGTGTATTTACATTTCCCCTCAGGTCTGTGATCTCATGCAGGGGATAGCGATGAAGCCACTGGGCTTTACGTCTCAGGCTTCCCGTGGCAACAATTCCGTCGGCATTTAAAAAATCAAGACCCTTGTGAACCAGAAGATCATGTGGGTTACCGCGCTTTAGTACAGCCGCCTGAATTATTCCTTTTGGAAGGCTTGTGGGAACATCTTTCATGGAATGGACTGCGATGTCTATCTCACCTTTGAGGAGGGCAACATCGAGGGTTTTAGTAAAGATTCCTGTGATGCCTAATTCGTAAAGAGGCTGGTCTAATAGTAAGTCGCCCGTTGCTTTTACAGAGATGAGTTCACATCTGAAACCCAATTCCTCAAGGCTGCTTTTTACAGTGTTAGCCTGCCAGAGGGCCAGTTCACTATCCCGGGTACCGAGCCGGATCACCTTCCTCATGATTTTTCAACTTCAAGATGGAAAACACGCTGAATTAATTCCAGACTGTTTTCGGCGTCCACTTCGGTATCTTTTAAATGATTGGCAAACTGTTTGGTGATTTTCTGGATAATTCTTTCGGAAATAATATCGGCCTGTTCCGAATTAAAGTCGGGTAACTTCTTCGACTGAAAATCGAGCTCCTGCTCTTTCATGATTTTCAGTTTTTGTTTCAGAGCCTTAATGACCGGCGCAAATTTTCGGGTTTCGAGCCATTTGATAAACTCAGTCTTTACTTCATCGATAATTTGTTCGGCTTTGGGAATATGTTCTTTGCGTCTTTCAAGGGTCTTGTCGGTACGCTGAGATAGGTGATCCAGATGCACCAGCGTAACTTCAGGCACCTCACTGACATCTTCAGCCACATTCTTCGGGATAGACAAATCCAGGATAAGGAGGGGTTTATTTAAATGGATCAGGGATTTCGATATGGTAGGAGATTGTGCTCCAGTGGCAACCACAAGAATATCGGCTTGTCTGATTTCCTCCTGTAATTCGCCGTAGTCCTTCACAACCAAATTAAACTTTCCGGCAATTTTCTCCGCTCTGTTCCGGGTCCGGTTGATCAGGGTAATATGTGTATTTTCAGTGTGTTTGAGCAGGTTTTCACAAGTATTTCTGCCAATTTTGCCTGTACCGAAAAGCAGGATGTTTTTTTCTGAAATATCGGGAATTGTTTCAAGGATATACTGGACGGATGCGAAAGCTACGGAGGTGGCACCACTTGAAATTTCAGTTTCGTTCTTGATTCTTTTACTCGCCTGGAGAATGGAATTCGTCAGACGTTCCATAAAGGGATTTCCTAGTCCGTTTTTCTTAGAACGGGTAAATCCTTTTTTAATCTGGCTGATGATCTCAAAGTCGCCCAGGATCTGACTGTCGAGCCCGGTGCCTACCCTAAAAAGGTGAGAGATGGCTTCGTAGTTTTTGTAAACATATCCCACTTCCTGGAATTCCTCTACACTTCCATCGGAATGGTCGCATAAGAGTTTGATCAACTGGAAGGGATGTTGAGCAAATCCGTGTAGTTCAGTTCTGTTGCAGGTAGCAGTAATCAGGAGACCGTCTATACCGAGTTCCTTTGCCTGTCTCAAAATAGCTTCCTCTGCTGATTCAGCCAGACTGAATTTCCCTCTTAAAACCGCATCAGCCTTAAGATAGCTCAACCCCACAGTGTAAAAGGAATTGTGTTTTGATAGATGGTAATTCTTCATCATAGCAAGATCGCTGCAAATTTATACTCTTCAAAACTAGAAAAATAACGCTGTAGGGACTTAAAGTATCGTTTTAAGTATTTTT
>JABDQK010000258.1 GCA_013042255.1 Flavobacteriaceae bacterium
TTAAAGTAATGCCCTGCCTTTCCGGGGCTTTTTTTATGCAATGAGCTATGAGTGACGCCATTAAACACGAGTGTGGTATTTCCCTGATCAGACTTTTAAAGCCCCTCGATTATTACAAGAAAAAGTACGGGTCTGCCGTCTACGGGGTAAATAAAATGTACCTCATGATGGAAAAGCAGCACAACCGGGGACAAGACGGTGCAGGCTTCGCCAGTATTAAGCTCGATGTTAAACCCGGCCAGCGGTATATGAGTCGGGTCAGGTCTGTTCAGTCACAACCCATTCAGGATATTTTTGCACAGATCACCGATCGTATCAATAGGGCCTTTGAGGAAAATCCGGAGTTAATAAATGACGCTGAGGCACAGAAGAATTACATCCCATACATTGGAGAAGTACTATTGGGACATGTTCGATATGGTACCTTCGGAAAGAATAGTATAGAAAATGTACACCCCTTTCTCCGTCAGAATAATTGGATGCATCGAAACCTGATTGTCGCCGGGAATTTCAACATGACCAATGTGACCGAGCTATTCGACAACCTGGTACAACTGGGTCAGCATCCCAAAGAGATGGCTGATACGGTAACAGTGATGGAAAAGATCGGGCATTTCTTAGATGATGCCGTAGCCAAGCTTTACAAACAGATCAAGAAAGAAGGCTATAACAAAATGGAAGCTTCACCCCTGATTGCAGAACGACTCAATCTGGCGAAAATTCTTAAAAAAGCGGCTAAGAACTGGGATGGGGGATATGCGATGGCCGGACTACTGGGTCATGGAGATGCCTTTGTCCTCAGAGATCCTTCGGGAATACGGCCAACTTATTTCTACAAAGATGAAGAGGTGGTTGTGGTGGCCTCTGAACGCGCAGCTATTCAAACGGTTTTTAATGTTAAATATGAAGCAGTTCAGGAATTAAAACCTGCCCATGCCATCATCATTAAAAAGAAAGGGACGGTTAATATTAAAAAGATCATGGAGCCGCTTGAAAGAAAAGCCTGCTCCTTTGAACGGATATATTTTTCCAGGGGTAGTGACAAAGAAATCTATCAGGAGCGGAAGGAACTCGGTAAACTCATCTTTCCTAAAATACTCTCTGCTATCGATAACGATATCAGGAATACCGTTTTCTCTTATATTCCCAATACCGCCGAAACCTCATTTCTGGGAATGGTTAAAGAGGCCCAGAATTATTTAAACAAGAAAAAGGAAGAACAAATCCTCGAAATAGGCTCAGGGATTACAAGCGAAGAATTGCATCAGATCCTGGAGATCAGACCCCGAATTGAAAAAGTTGCTATCAAGGACGCGAAGCTAAGAACCTTTATCACTCAGGACAGTAGCAGAGATGACCTTGTAGCCCATGTCTATGATATTACCTATGGATCGGTCAACGAAAATGACAACCTTGTAATTATTGACGACAGTATTGTGAGAGGTACTACTTTAAAAAACAGTATCCTTGGGATTCTCGATAGATTGGGGCCTAAAAAAATTATCGTTGTTTCCTCGGCTCCCCAGATCCGCTATCCTGATTGTTACGGGATAGATATGGCTAAATTAGAAGATTTTATCGCCTTTAAGGCAGCCCTGGACCTTCACAAAGAACACAACTCTCTTTCACTTGTTGATGACATCTATAAAAAATGTAAAGGGCAATTTCACAAAAAGGATAAGGAGATCATTAACTATGTCAAGGAATTTTATGCGCCTTTCAGTGCCGATCAGATATCAGAAAAGATCGGAGAACTCTTGTCCCCTGAAGGCATAAAAGCTGAGGTTAAGATTATCTATCAGACTATTGGAAATCTTCATATGGCCTGTCCGGAAAATTTAGGGGACTGGTATTTTACCGGTGACTATCCTACTGCAGGTGGAAATAAAGTAGTCAATAAGGCCTTTATCAATTTTTATGAAGGCAAAAATGAGAGGGCTTATTAGTCAATAAAACAGACGAAATACACTTCTTTGTGCATTTCATCGATAATATGTGCATTTAATCGCCTTTATCGTCTTTCAGCATCAAACGAAGTTACATTAGACTTGCCATAGCATAAGTAGGTTAAGTTCATGGTAAGATTTGGGGCAAAAAAGGTGGAGACTTCTCCACCTTTTTTATTTTACACAATTCCCTAAATAGGCCAACTCGGTGAGAATTTGTAGTCCGTTTCCTTAATACTTTCCTTGCTATTGACTATAAACGGTATTTCAACCAATTAAAAAGACGTTTGTCCAAAACCTTTTTCTCCAGCGACCTCTTCATTTACATTTGGAGAACCATAGCATAAGTAGGTTAAGTTCATGGTAAGATTTGGGGAAAAAAGGCAGG
>JABDQK010000172.1 GCA_013042255.1 Flavobacteriaceae bacterium
ATTCCCTTTTTAACTATCCTGTGAATATGCAGTTTTTTTCATCTTCCGAAAAACTGGAGATAGATGAGATCCCTTTTATCAGCAAAGAAGCCAAGCCAAAAAGAAATGAAGCCCTGGAATATTACAGGCGAATTGTGACCTCAAATAAGCTGAACATCCATCTTTTTGAAAAGGTTACCTCGGTAAAGAAATACAAAGAAATATTTCAGGTAAAAACGGAGAAAGAAACGTATGCGGCCAGGCAAGTAATCATTTCCACAGGGTTCTACGACCTGCCCAATAAACTTAATGTTCCCGGAGAAGAACTGCCTAAGGTATCTCATTACTACAAAGACCCTCACTTCTACGCCAGCCAGAAACTGGCCGTAGTAGGAGCCAGTAATTCTGCTGTTGATGCCGCCCTGGAATGCTGGCGTAAAGGTGCTGATGTAACGATGATTATAAGAGGCCCTGAGGTGGGTGAAAGAGTAAAATACTGGGTAAGACCCGATATCATTAACAGAATAGAAGAAGGAAGTATTAAAGCCTATTATAATACTACCGTTTCAGAGATAAGATCCGATGTGATTATCCTCAACACCCCGGAAGGGGAGGTTGAACTTCCTAATGATTTTGTCCTGGCACTTACCGGATACATGCCAAATTTTGAGTTTTTAGAGACCATGGGTATCCAGTTATCCGAAGATGAGAAAAAACTCCCTGATTACAATCCGGAAACCATGGAGACTAATATCGATGGTCTGTATCTTGCCGGGGTAATCTGTGGTGGGATGGAGACTCATAAATGGTTTATAGAAAACTCCAGGATACACGCTAAGATTATCATAGCAGAAATCCTGAAAAAAAAGAAAGCGACCTCAAAGACCGTCCCCGCCCCTTAAGTAAAATATTATCGACTTCCTGTAAATAAGACAGGCCTCATTAAAAAACCCCTTAATCAACAGGAAATATAAATCCGATTAATTAAAGGGTTCAGCTAATTCAGGTTATTACCCCTGATAATAAACGACCTTGAACCGACTAGTCTATTGTTACCGAAAATGTGACTACTAAATCGGTTTCTCCGCCGGCATCAGCCAGGCCTGTATTTGGTTTTGTAGGTTCATGACGCAAGGTGAAGCCCAGGGTTCCTGTACTGGCCGCCCCGGTACTTAGGGTAAACAGGGTTCCCAAAGGATTTCCATCGTCATCAAAATTGGCGTAATCGGTAGTCGCATCAAGTCCGCCGCTAACAGTATAAAAAAACTGGTGTTCTTCGTCTTCCTCTTCCACTTCATCCGTAATATTCTCTGCGGGAGACTCCGTTTCATTGAGTATAACTATAGCCCCTCCATATACCGTATTCGCCACAAAATTACCGGAAACGGTCACCACGGGGGCGTTTGGTCCGTCCCCGTCAAGATCCCTGCTTTGCAAGGTTATGGTATCACCAGCTCCGTTGGGTACCAGGGTAACGGTTATGGTCGTAATTATCTCTTCTTCATTTACCGGAACCGGATTGTCGTTGTCTGAACACGAAGTAAAAAGAAATCCTGTAAGTAGTAAAAGAGTAAAATATTTTATGTTTTTCATAATCATGATTTATTTTAATAGTTAAAAATTAATTGTAATTGAATGTTTCTACCCATCCCATCGGCAAAAAATCGTTGCCTGTTTAAATAGTCTCTGAAAGATGTATCCAATATATTATTCACATTAACGGAAGCAGTCAATGCTGATGAATCTCCAAGGGGAAAGTCCATCTTAGAAGTAAAACCCAGCAGATGGTATGCATCAGGGGGAGTGTTAATCTCCAACAATACATCTTGTTGTTCCTCAGGGGAGAATACAACTATGTTAGGAGGGAATTCATTTTGCCGGAATACCAGGTTACTCATCAGAGCAACTTCCAGCCCGTTCCATTCCCTTTTTACAAAACGGATCCTGTTTCTGAAGTTAGCCGCCGGGATATTGATCAATGCGATATCGTTCTCCGTATCATTTCCTTTTACTATGGAAAACTGATGGTCGGTTTCCCAGCGATCACTCCAATCTATATAGGCAGAAGCATCGAGACCTAAAAGTCGACTATCTGTCTGACGATACGACCAAACGGGAAATGCCCCGCGAATGGTAAACTCAACCCCGGTTGGTTCGAGGACAACAAAATCTGAAACAAAATTTGCGTAGGGTTCAAGGGTAAAACCCCAGTTCGTATTTTGTTTTTCATAAGAAAGTGAAATCTTACTGGAAGTTTCGCTATTGATTCGCAGGTCTCCTAATTCGATACGTGCTGCGGAGTGATGAAGGCCATCACTGAATAGTTCAGATGGGTTGGGTGCACGTTGTGCCAAGGCAAAATTAAATCTAAAAAAGGTATTGTTGTCTTTAGAATATTTTATTCCTGCAGTTCCTGAAAAATTATTAAAATCGAGTACAGGGTTGGTCAGTAACTGAGTGTCCAGGTCTTCTATAATGATATCACTGAAATCCTGATCGTATCCCCGTTCTTCCCACCTACTGGTAAGATAAAACTTGGTGGCATCGATACGGGAAAAATCGTATCGCAAACCGGCATCAAGATTCCAATCCTGTGAAATCCTATACTCAGCAATACTAAAAATACCCAAATCGAATTTCTCATAATCCGGGATAAGTCGGCGTACACCTGTATCGGGATTTGGAAAATTAACCTGGTATCTCCCCATAATGCCCAACTGCATCTCCAACCTGTCATTCGCATCCCATTTAAAATCTGTGTTGATTGTATGGGTAGTAAGTTGTAGATCGAGAGAGGCTCTGTCATCAAGTTCGCCACGTCTTATGTCAAACTCCA
>JABDQK010000270.1 GCA_013042255.1 Flavobacteriaceae bacterium
GCTTGCGCCTGCCTGTATTGATTAAAAAATACATCAAGCAAAATGCCAAGGTGGTAGCCTTTAATGTGGACCCATTATTTAACAATGCCGTTGATGGCTTAATGTATATAAGAATAGCCGATCTTCCAGAAAGTACCGTAAAACCGGTAATGGAAGAATTCCAGGCTGAACTAGAGAGAAAGCTGGCCGAGAACAATGGTATTGTTTAGGAAAATTCCGTTGCTGCAAATTCAGAACAATACTCTCTGATTTCATTCCTCGCCTTTTCGAAAGCCTCATGAATTTCTTTTTCGCTTCCCTCAACTTTGGAAGGATCGAAAAAATTATGGTGCAATCGCTTTGCCTTTGGTGCGGGGATAAACGGACAGTTTTCATTGGCATGATCACAAACCGTGATAATAAAATCCCAATCTATACCCTTGTATTCATCTACGTGATTGGAAGTATGCGAGCTGATATCCATCCCGTCTTCTTTCATGATAGCCACCGCCCCCGGATTTAAACCATGTGTTTCAATTCCGGCACTGTATACCCTGGCACGATCACCAAGAATTTTTTTTAAGTAGCCATGTGCCATCTGACTTCTACAGGAGTTTCCGGTACAGAGCACCAATACGTTTTTTTCTGACATGTTTCTTAGTTAGTATTATTAATTTGATCCTACTTTTTCACTTCTGCGCTCAAAAATCAGATTGTCTTTCCATTCACCGTCTAACTGTCCAATACGTTCCCTGTATCCTATTTGTCTGAATCCGCATTGCAAATGGATATTCACACTTCCTTTATTCTCGGGAAAAATTCCGGATTGTAGGGTCCAAAAGCCCTCTTTTTCGCTGGATTCAATTAAGGCGTCCAGGAGTTTTTTACCAATTCCCTTACCCCGATGATCTTTGCTTACATAGACACTAACCTCCCCAACTCCACCGTAAACGCAACGTCCTGATACAGGGGAAAGAGCCGCCCACCCCACTATGGAATTTTTCTCACTGGCAACGAGCCTGCACGATTGGGTATGAGCCTTATCCCAATCTTCAAATGCCGGGACTTGTTTTTCGAAGGTAGCAAAACCTGTTTCAATACCTTCGAGGTAGATTTGAGCTACTACCGGCCAGTCTGCGGGGGACATGGGTCTTATTTTCATATCTAGGATTTTAACAGCATCCCGATCCCGGATCACAACATTCTTCAGCTACAGCTTGTGTTTCTTCATTTACACCACAAAGTTCTTCTGCTTTGCACAAGGTAGGGTTAACATCCAGCACCATCGTAAGGGTATCATTTTCAGCCTTTACTCCTTGTACATAAAGCTGTGCCGTGTGAAAACTTTTATTCCCATATTCGAACTTTACTTCTGCTTCCAGGTCTAGGGGCTTCATCGAATGAACAAGATCCAGAATGCTTTTGGCCTTGGTTGTCGTCAGATATTCTTTTTTGTTGATTTCGGCCGGACTTTCCCAAAGCTGGATCACTGTTTCATTCCAGGCATCCGTCCTGCCGCCACAGTCTACCGAATCAATACGGGTATTCTTTATTTCTGTGATATGATAATTAGCACCGATCTTTTTACCGGCTTCGTATTCAAATATCAGTTCCTTGGAGGTCTGATTATTCAGAAAATTTAAAAATTCAGCTGTTTTCATAGTTTCAAGATTTAGCAGCAATTAATCTTTGTTTCATTAAAAAAAGAATTGAGCAAGGCTTGTATCTCCTTCCAACGATCCAGAGCTATACAATAACAGACAGTATTTCCCTCGATTTCGCCTTCAATCAGGCCAATTCGTTTTAACTCCTTCAGGTGTTGTGAGATGGTAGGTTGTGCCAGGCCAATTTCCTCAACGATATCGTTGCAAATACAGGCGCTCTGTGTGCTGATGTACTGAAGAATTGCGATCCTGCCAGGATGCCCCAGAACCTTGAAAATAGTCGCCAGTTCGTTCTGGGAGGTATCGAAAATCTGTGTTTTTGTGAGTCCCATTTTATATTTGTATATCGCAATATTACGATATAAAATTGAAATATAAAAGTCGGACTGATAAAATCCGACTTTATAATTTGTTCAGAACCAGGGTTTTTTACCCACCTGGTAGGTATTGTAGAATTCTTCATCAGATTTTGTAAGGTAGATTATACCTTCAATTAGTCCGATAAGTCCGGGAATCCAGAAGAAGAATGCACCTACTACAATACAGGTTGTGGCATATCCTATAAGGGTAATAGCCAGCAGAATAACACCTTCTTTATTATAACCCAGTATAAACTTGTGAATCCCTAATGAACCGAAGAGTATCCCAAGAATACCTGCCAGGATTTTTTTATTATCTCCCCCTGCGGTTTTTAATCCTTCACGAAATTCTTCGGCAGTCTTTTTCGCTTCTTCCTTGAATTCACCTGCAGACTCTTTGGCTTCGTCTGCTGCTTTTTTTGCGGATTCCTTGGCATCGTCGAAGGCTTCCTTGGCTTTGTCGCCCAAATCTTTTTTATCTTCAGACATGTTAATGATTTTTTTGGTTAGAGTTTAGAATAAATGTAGGACATTTTTTGATTTCAAAGAAATGCCTTGTCAACAGGTTCCCATAATTCAATCTTATTTCCTTCCGGATCGAGGATCCAACCAAATTTACCGTAGTCGTATTCCTCCATTTCTCCAATTACTTCAACCCCTTCCTGTTTTAAGGCCGCCAGAAGTTCACTGAGATTTTCCACCCTGAAGTTCATCATAAATTGCTTTTCACTGGGTTTAAAATAAGCCGTATCCTCTTTAAAAGGGCTCCATTGTGTTGAACAATCATTGCCCTCTTTGTCTTTCCACCAGAAAGTGCAGCCGTATTGGTCTGTATTCAGCCCGAGATGCTCCTTGTACCAATCCTTGATCTTGTCAGGGTCTTTCGTTTTGAAGAAAAATCCTCCAAGTCCCGTTACTCTGTTTTTCATGTTGTTTTTTTAATGTTTTTCTCATACAAAGCGATCCAATCCTCCACTGACATTTTTGTACATAACTCAGCGATGAGCTCATATGGAATGTTTTCTGGTTTTTTAAAGCGGACACAACTCTTACCCATGTCGAGTTTTGTGCTAACGTATTTGGGATATTCTCTCACAAACCAGGCCTGCAGATCTTCATCTGCGTAAATCCCTGAATGATAAAGGGCAATATAATTTTTTTGGGATGCTAAACTCATAAAAGGCAGAGGAAGTTCGGGAGTACAATGGTAACCATCAGGATAGAGGCTGTGAGGCACTACATAGCCGATCATTCCATAATTCATGGTTTCTTTAAATCCCTTTGGCAAATTTGAATTAATTGTTTTGCGCAATTGGATGATGGCTTCTTTTCGATCCGATGGGAGGGAAGCGATGTATTCTTCCGGAGACTTTGCATCTGAAGTCATGACAGGTATGGTTGGTGATGTAAGAGACTATTCTAAATGGTCACCCTAAGATACTAAAAATTTGCCCTTGATTTTATCTACGATCGTCTGGGCAAGCTTTACCTTACTTTCCTCGGTCCAGCCAGCAATATGTGGACTGAGAAGTACACGTTCTGAGTTGATGAGGTATTTAAATTCTGCAGGCATTTTTTCCTCTCCGAAGAGATCTTCAAAGGAGACCCTTTCGTATTCAAGCACATCGAGTCCTGCACCTCTAATTTTCCCCGATTTAAGTGCAGCAACCAGATCGCTGGTAACCACACATTTTCCTCTGGCTGTATTAAGCAACCAGAAAGGCCTGGAAAAAGACTCAATAAATTCCTTGTTCACCATCCCTAGTGTAAGTGCAGTCTGTGGTATATGAAGGCTAAGCACATCGGCTTTTTGCTGCAGTTCTATAAGAGGAACCTGCCGGGCAAACTCGTCCCCTAAATCCGGAAGGATATCGCAGCAAAGAACCTCCACATCAAAACCGGATAGCTTTTTGGCAAATGCTTTGCCTGTATTCCCATAACCGATGATACCCACTGTTTTACCTTCCAGTTCCAGACCCCGATTTCCTTCCCGGTCCCAGATCCCCTGCCTCACTTCTCTGTCTGCCTTGTTAAGATTGTTAAAAAGAGAAAGCAGCATCCCAAGCGCATGTTCTCCTACAGCATTTCTGTTGCCTTCAGGAGCAGCAGCTAAAAAGACTCCTTTTTTATTCGCGTATGTGACATCGATATTTTCCAATCCAGCCCCAACCCTCCCTATAAATTTAAGTCGGGTGGCTTTATCCAGGAATTCTTTGTCAATTTCAAACCGACTTCGAATAATAATACCATCAAACAGGTGAATTATCTCTTCAACTTCTTTCTTTCCGGCCTTGTATTCCTCTGAATTTTCAAAACCCAGGGCGGCCAGTTGCTCCAGCAAAAGGGGGTGGTTGGTATCCAGATGCAACACCTTCATATCAATCAGATTTTTGGATAATGAGTCTTTGTTAAGGTGTCCCTGACATTTCCTGTGTGGTTGGTGCTTAGTTTTTCAAAGAGCATCAGATGTACTTCTTCTCCGTTCCTGGTAGAAGGGCAATGTTCTATCCCTTTAGGAACCACAATGATTTCCCCTTCGTTTACTTCTACGGTCTTGTTCCTGAATTGCATATATAAAGTGCCTTTCATTACCTGGAACAACTCGTCTTCACCCTCGTGGAGATGCCATACAAACTCATCTTTTATTTTGGCCAGAAGTATCTGCATATCGTCTACTACTGCAATCTGATGGGGATGCCAGTGGTCTTTGAATGCATTTAGTTTTTGCTTTAGGTTGATCGATTTCATTGCACTGATTTTATCGGAGTATTTTGCAGGCTGATTCTGTAAATATTACCCATGCCATTTAGGGTTTTGTTTGCTTCTCTAGAGATTTCTTCGGGTAGTCTGACTTCCACCTGAACTTGATTAGTTCGTTCACTTGTAAAATACAAATTCCCTGCTTTCAAATCTACAAATGGACAGTAATCCAGGAATTCTGAATTAAGTTTGGGACCCAAATTACGGGCTGCTGACCAGCTGCCATCAGACAATTTTTTAGAAAAATAAAGATCTCCGCCGCCATATCCGTCGGCCCTGCCAAAGGAACTGAAAATGAGGAGGGACTCATCCGGATCGATGTAAGCATTAAATTCGTAAGCTTTGGTATTGACCAGTGAATCAAGGGCTATCGGACTCTGGTACTCACCTGACGAGTAGGCACTGTAGAAAATGTCTTCCCTCCCATACCCATCCTCCCGGGTTGCTGTAAAGTAGAGATTGCCATTTGCGCTTACTGCGGGATAAAATTCATCATTTCTGGAATTGATAACGGAATCAAGGGGATATGGAGTACCCCAGCCCCCTTCCTCTTTATTTACTGCCCAAATATTGTAATCAGTACGCGTAGTATCCCTATAAACAGGCCTGTTTGATGCGAAATATAAGACTTCCCCATCCGGGGCATAAAAGGGTTCAATATCCTGATATTTACCTGAAAACGGAAGAATTGATGCTTCTCCCCAGCTCCCGCTTTTCTTTGATAAAGAAATAAGTGCCCTTATTTTTTGGTTGAAGGTGCCCCGGGTAAAGATCAACTCCTTCCCATCGGGGGCAATGGCCAT
>JABDQK010000271.1 GCA_013042255.1 Flavobacteriaceae bacterium
GGAGCGGTACAGCTATCTGTACCCAAACAGGCATCAACAAACTGGTGGTAGTGCATATTCCCTTCCAGGGCATAATCACGAACAGGTTCACCTATTTGTCCGGAATTTACAAAAGGAGAGACATCGATCTCCTTGTATTCTCCATCGACAATGTGTCGGGGCAATTCCATAAAGTGAGGTAAAAGTAATTTACCTTTTTCGCCTATAAACATAGCCCCCTGTAGGGGTAATTTCTCCTTGTTTGGAAGTTTCAGGTCTTTATGGCTATGGGGTGCCCCTTTCCCATCATACCATACCCATTTTAATGTCTCGGTAGTGTATGGTGTACCCGGGAACTCGTAAGTCACGGAATTCTTTTCCGGATATCCGAAACCATTCGGTCTGCGGCATTGATTTTTTACTGTAAAGGGCACATCAAGTTCCAGGGCATTATATGGAGTGTCAAATATATGCACCCCCATATCGCCGAGCGTCCCACAGCCAAAGTCGACCAGCTTACGCCAGTTCGCCGGATGATAAACCTGGTCTTTATAAGGTCTTGAAGCCGAAGTTCCCAACCAAAGATTCCAGTCTAAATGGGAAGGAACTGGGTCTGCCCCTGTGGGAATGGGCCCGTCGTAGCCCCAATTCTTTGGAGACCAGGCTCTAACACAGGATACTTTGCCAATGATCCCGGATTGTATTAATAGGGTTGCCAGTTTATAATCGTAAAAGGAATGTACCTGTATTCCCATCTGGGTTATCAGGTTTTTTTCCTCGGCCAGTTTTCGCATTGCCCTGACTTCAGAAACATGATGGGCAAGGGGTTTTTGGCAGTAGACCGGTTTATCGAGTTGCATGGCCAGCATGGAAGCCGGCGCGTGGGTATGATCGGGGGTTGAAACAATCACGGCATCGATCTCATCGGCCATTTGGGAAAAGAGCAGGCGATAATCCGCAAATCCTTTCGCCTCAGGATGCATTTGCAAGGCAGCTTCGAGATTTTTAGAATCCACATCGCATAGAGCAACTACTTTAACTTGCTTATGCGAAGTGATAGACTTTAGGTCTTCAGCCCCCATTCCACCGACCCCGATATGAGCGGTTCGTAAAACCTTGTCCTGAGAAGCGGGCCAAACGGCGGAAGGAAGCAGTGATACGGAGGAAGCCACCGCGGTATTTTTTAGGAAGTCGCGCCTTTTCATAACTAAAAAAGAGTTAGAGAGTTATTTTTAAAGATTGTAAACTGATTAATTGATATTCCTTTATCGAATTAAAGGTAACGAATTAGATTGAACCCAATAAACCTACATATCAAATAAGCGATCCTGAGGAAAGATAGTCCAGGACAGACGGAAGAACTATTTCGTCAAGTAAGGGCTGCACCTTTGGATCTGTACAATTAATCAAAAGGGATATCACAACCTCATCTTCAGGATACACAAAAAAGTTACTGTATCCCCCTATTCCATTGCCTACATGTCCTATAAAGGGACGACCGGTTTTGTCCATACTTACCTGCAATCCCAGGCCGTAGTATGTAGAACTACCTTTAACCATTTGTGGCGTAAGAAATTCCCTCATGACCTCTGAGGAAACCAGACTGTTTTCCAGATACGCCCGTCCCAGCTTGGCAAGATCCTCTGATGTGGAAAGATATCCACCACCTGCGAGTTTATAGCGGTTATCCACAGGGATCGCCAGGCGGAATCCAGATTGTGCACGGGTATAAGGAACGGCCTTTCCTTCGGGGTTTTCTTCGGGAACCTCTACCAGGGTATTTGACATTCCAAGAGGATTCAGGATTTCTTCCTGTACGTATTCGGAAAAAGGTATACCACTGACTTCCTCCATAGCTAGAGAGATGAGTACCCAGTCGAAACTATTATAGAGGTAATCTGTCCCGGGGCGGAACTGCAGGGGATCGTTTTTAAACAACTCCAGGCTCTCTTTAATCGTGTACGGTTTGTTTAAGGCGTACTCCTTCCCTTTATATCCCCTGATTCCCGCAGTATGAGACGCCAGTTGCCGAATGCTAAAGTCGAACTCCTTTCTGGGAAAATAGGGAACATAAGAATAAAACGACTTGTCTAGATCTATCTTCTTCTCCATTACCATTTTTGCAAGGGCCATGGAAGCAATAGGTTTGGA
>JABDQK010000272.1 GCA_013042255.1 Flavobacteriaceae bacterium
GAGCACCAATAATGGTGTCAACATCCATGTTAACTTTGATTTCATTTAATTAGATTTTTGAATTAGCCAGCTGCAAAAGTGATAATTATAAGTTAATTTTCCAAACAAGAAGTGAAAGCGAGGTTAAGGCTTGTTAAAATATGGTCATTTATTATTGATAATGTAATATATTGGGTCTTTTCTTTAGATATTATCAAATATTTTAACGATTACATCGGTAAAAGAAAATTTTTAACTTCCTCATAATCAGTAAATCGATGGGTGCATTAAAAGAATATCATCGCTTCCTGTTCGAAGCGGGTACCGACGAAGCCGGAAGGGGATGCCTGGCCGGTCCGGTTACGGCAGCAGCCGTTATTCTGCCCCCCGGATACGATTCAGGATTACTGAATGACTCCAAGGTGCTCTCAGAAAAACAGCGCATTTTGATCGGAGCCGAAATACTAACCCATGCCCTTAGTTTTGGCATTGTCCATATCGATCCTGTCACGGTAGATGAGATCAATGTTTTGAACGCCTCTATTCTGGGAATGCACAAGGCACTTTCAGCACTCAGTACGGAACCACGGCACATCCTTGTAGACGGGAATCAATTTAAACCCTATGGTAATTTATCGCATGAATGTATTGTGAAAGGAGATGGGAAATTTATGAGTATTGCCGCAGCCTCGGTGCTGGCTAAAAATGCCAGGGATGCTTATATGTCAAAAATCCATGAAGAATACCCTGAATATAACTGGCGACAAAACAAAGGATATCCTACCAGGGAACACAGGAGGGCTATCCATAAATTTGGCCTGACACCTTACCACAGAAAAACTTTTAAAATTAAGAATGATCAATTATCACTTGAACTTTAAAATCCTAAATTTGTTTAAAATTAATGCATGAGAAGTATCCTGGCGATGGGAATCATCGCAATCCTTTTATCAGCCTGTAATCCTCTGGAAAGTTCCGAACTGTCTCTAGAAGATGCTATTCCTGATAATGCAGCCCTGATCTTTAGGGTGAACGACCCCACTACCCTGAGACTCGATTTGCAAAATTGTGATTTCGTCCTGCCATCTTCCGGGGGGGAAAAGGAACCCAACCTGATGCATCTTCTGGAACAACTAAAAGGACTCACCACTGAAGACCCGGGTTATCTTGTAGCCCTGCCCAATGCCGCTGACAGCCTTTCTTATATTTATATATCTGAAATTCAGCCTGCCAAACAAGCATCAGACAGTCTTTCTACCGGGGAGGTATCGGATGAAAAGGAAGTCGATGTTGAAGAATTGAAAGAGATAAACACACCCTGGTTTTCCTCAGAAACAGGATCCCTGAGATTTTCAGGCAAGGATTCCCTCTTGATTACAGAAAAAAAGTGGCTGAAATCGGATACTCATCCCGACAGGGAATTGGTTCCACTTCTTAAAAGTGCGGGGCAGGGAAAAACAGCCTCCCTTTTTATTCAGGCTTCACAACTCGATTCGCTGTATGCGAATTCGGAGGTTCAAAAGGGCTCTGGCTGGACTGATCTCGCCCATTCCCTGGCACTGGATCTCCATACTTCTCAGGATTTGCTCCAATGGACAGGCGTAGGGACTACGACAGATAGTGTCCCTACCCTATTATCGCTCTTTGCTAACACCCAGCCTGTTGTAAATACCCTTGCCGGCCTGTCGCCTGAAGGAGCAGACGGCCTGCTCACCATATCCTTTACGGATGAGGCCGTTTTTAATGCAAATCAGCGAAAGCAGTATACAGGGGAAAAAGTTGCCGATACGCTTTTCCAGACCACCGAAGAAGTTGGTCTGGTTTTTCAGGGCACCAATAAAGCTGTACTCATAAATACTTATGGGGCACTAAGCCTGTCGGAATTTTTACAGGATTCTAGGAGTTCTGTTTATGAATACCAGGGGAAGGAAATCGGAATACTGGAATCAAGTCCTATTTTGGAAAATGCTTTTCCGGCTTTTATTTCTGATTTTAAGGTAACTCACTATACAGTAATCGACAATGCTTTTATTTTTTGTGAAAACAAACGATTTACAGAACTCATTATCCGAAATATCAATAGTGGTAAAACTTTTGACAATTCTGTGATTTATGAAAGTGCGCGCTCAGAACTGGCGGAGGCCTCTTCCCTGCTCCTTATCGCCGACGGCAGGAAATTAGAAAATGAAATAGGCAAATATATCCCCAAAGCCTTACTCGCTGATGACAGCTCAGACCTGCCTGAGCATGTATTTGCCTTTCAGTTGGTAGCAGACAGATCGTTCTGCCACCTTAATACCTTCGTAAAAAGAAAATCGAGTTCACGAAAAAAACAGGG
>JABDQK010000274.1 GCA_013042255.1 Flavobacteriaceae bacterium
CAGCACAGTGGACATTTTGGAAACTATGCCCCTAACCCGGCCCTGCGCCTTTCCAAATTATTGGCTTCTATGAAGGATGATGTGGGCCGTGTCATCATCCCTGGTTTTTATGATGGGGTTTCGATCGATCCTGCTACAGAATCTATTCTGAAAGCTGTTCCGGATGATGAGGCGCAGATAAAAGATCGCTTGCAGATCAAAACAGCCGATTCCGTTGGGCGTTACTATCAGGAAGCCATTCAATATCCCTCCCTGAACATCCGCGGGATGCAATCGGGGTGGATCGATGAAAAAGTACGGACCATCATTCCAGGATGGGCCAGGGCTGAACTGGATGTAAGGTTGGTATTGGAAACGGATCCAAACCGACTCATAAACCTGGTTAAGGAGCATGTGGCCTCACAAGGGTATTTTGTACTGGATCGGGAACCCACAAAAGAAGAACGGCTTGCTTATGACAAGATCGCCACTTTTACCCATGAGATCTCCTACCAGTCTTTCAGGACATCTTTTGATTCCCCGGTGGGGATTTGGCTCCGCAGTGCCCTTACCAAAGCCTTTGATGAATCACCGGTAATGATCCGTATGAGTGGTGGTTCTATTCCTATTTCCCCTTTTGTCACCACCTTGGGTATTCCAGCGGTAACAGTCCCTACCGTAAACAGGGATAATAATCAGCATAGTCCCAATGAAAACCTTCGGCTGGGGAATTATCGAGAAGGGATAAAGACTATGTTGGCTATCTTAGGGGAGAAATTGAACTAGATCTATCTAATCCAATGAATAGAAAAATGATAATTAGAATAGGTCTGAATTGAATTTATTTTCCCTCTGTTCCTACTACTGATGACAATGAGTTGTATCACAAAGGAAAAAGAATCCGCATTAGATCCTGGCCAAGCATGGTACATTCTCTAAGCTAGCTGTAAAAGGTTTTGAAATTAAATTGTTCTTTATTCATCGTATGCTTAAACAAAAGTAACTCCGTAGCGACCACAGATCTCTGCAACCTTAGGGAAGTCAGGTGGTCCCGGGGGTAATTGTCCCAGTTCGTCAAACATATGTTCTATTCCGGAAGGAAAAACACTGAGGATCACTTTTGCCTTTTTATCCCCTACTATCCGCCATGAATGAGGTACGCCTCTGGGACCAAAGGCCAGGTCACCTGCTTTCAGCAATGTGGTCTCTCCTCCAACGGTAAGTTCCATTTCTCCTTCCAAAACTTTAAAAACTTCATCCTCATTTTCATGCACATGCGGGGGTATTCCCACCCCTGGATCATTTTGTTCTTCGATTAGGGTAAATAAGCCGTTGGTATCCTCGCCGGTAAGTTTGAAAGTTTGAAGATCTCCAATAACATTTATGGATTTCCCTTCATCGTTCCTTACAATTTTAGGTTTCAAAGAATTTAGGATTTTCCTTCCTGTCCTGAATGCCAAAACTGGAACTGAAGCGAAAAGAATCCCTGTTGCACCAAGCGATTTAAAAAATGATTTCCTGTTCATAGTTATTGATTTTAGTTCTGTTTATACAATATGCATGTCATGATCAGCCGCCTTACGGATCACATCTCCGATTATGGAAGGTGCTACAGATCTTTGCCTGGCGTCTTCAATATCGGAAGTCACTCCAAATTCCTTAAAAAAGGCTAAAAACCCCTTTGGACTGTGAATATTGATCCATTTACAGGGCTGATCGGTTTCATTTGAAAACGTATGCACCGTTTCGGGCTGTAAGTTGATCACATCGCCTTTTTTGGCAGTTCTTGGTTGCCCGTCAATAAGGAAACTCATCTCACCCTCTGTCACAATAAACACCTCGTGGAAACCTTTATGCATATGCGGGGGAGGACCTTCGGTTTTTGGAGGTGTCTCTCCATTTACCAGGTCATAATCACCTGTGATCTGTTGGGGTTGGATCTGATGACCCAGAACCCATATAAAGTTTGGTTGGTTCATTTTATGAGATAAATGTCTCACAAATATAAATTAAAAAGTTGGAGGTTTGCAAATTTTATAAGACATTTGTCTCATGAATAAAGAATATCTCTCTGAAGGGAGGACTCGTCAGAAGATGGCTACCAGAAAGCAAATTCTGGAGCAAACCCAGGCTTTGCTTAGTTCAGGGAAAACCTTCGGTATTGAGGATGTCGTACAACAGTCGGGTTTGTCAAGAGCAACTGTCTATCGTTATTTCCCCAATATTGATGCCCTTGTTCAGGAAGCCGGCCTGGATATCAAGACCGCATCACCAGAGATGCTCATCAAAAGAACTTCTAAATATGATCTCCAAACCCAGATCATAAAAATCCAACAGTATTTTAACGACCTGGCATTTGATAACGAAGAGGCTTTCCGAAAATACCTGGGCACGGTCCTGGGACAGAGTTCTCTCGAAGTGAAGCGGGGAGCAAGAAGAGTAAAATCCCTTCGTTTAGCGATGGATAACTACAAGGGTAAACTCGACAATGATACAGTAGATAAACTTATCAACGCTGCCACTGTCCTTATGGGAATAGAGGCACTGATCGTTACCAGGGATGTTTGCGGTCTTAGCAAACAAAAATCAAAGAAAACCCTGCAATGGGCTCTGGATATAATCCTGTCAGATGTTTTGAAGACAGAATTAAAATCCTGATCAGGAATGCTTAAATCTTATCTACAACTACCTTATACGTAGGATCTTCCAGGACATTCACTTCAATGATATCGTCCGCATTCTTCAGCAGGCGTTTACAATCCTGACTTAGGTGTTTCAGGTGTACCTTCTTACCTACCTTTAGATAGCGTTCGGTTATCTTGTTAAGGGCTTCAATAGCCGACATGTCAACTACCCTGCTTTCCCTGAAGTCGATTATAACCTCATCCGGATCGTTTAGCACGTCGAACTTTTCATTAAATAAGGTTACGGATCCGAAAAAGAGAGGGCCATAGATCTCATAGTGCTTCACCCCATCATCATCAATATACTTGCGGGCACGAATTCTTTTGGCATTGTCCCAGGCAAAGACCAGAGCGGCAATAATGACTCCTACAAGCACAGCAAGAGCGAGGTTGTGTAGGAATACGGTAACCAGCGTTACCAGTACCATTACCAGCACATCACTTTTTGGCATCCGCCTGAAGGTTCGCAAACTGGCCCATTCAAAAGTTCCCAGGGCCACCATGATCATCAGGCCGGTTAGGGCTGCCATCGGTACTTTTTCAATTAAATCGGCGCCAAACATGATAAAGGCGAGCAACATCAAGGCTGCCACAATCCCCGAAAGTCTAGCCCTTGCTCCGTTGGAGGTATTTATAAGACTTTGTCCGATCATCGCACAGCCACCCATACCAGAGAAAACTCCTGACAAGATATTTGCAGTTCCCTGGGCAACAGCTTCTTTGTTGCCTCGGCCACGAGTTTCGGTAATCTCATCCACAATATTCAGGGTAAGTAAGCTTTCTATCAGTCCAACTCCGGCTACAATAGCCGCGTAAGGAAAAATAATCTGAAGGGTCTCCATATTTACCGGAACATCCGGAAGGTGAAAAGGAGGAAAGCCCCCTTTTATTGAGGCGATATCTCCTATGGTTCTGGTATCTATCCCAAATACAAGTACCAAACCAAATACCAGAAGGATGGCCACGAGGGATGCGGGTACTGCCTTACTGATCTTAGGTAATCCCCATATCACGAGCATTGTAAGCAATACCAGGCCTGAGAAAAGCCACAAAGTGTTGCCGCTTAGCCAGCTGCCGTCAGCATTTTTAAACTGATCGAGCTGCGACATGAATATGATAATCGCCAGTCCGTTGACAAAACCAAAGATCACGGGATGCGGTACCAGACGCATAAGTTTCCCGAGTCTCAACATTCCCGCCAACACCTGCAGTAGTCCGGCCAGAACAACAGCAGCGAAAACATATTCCACCCCATGTTGTTGCGCAAGGCTAACAATTACAACTGCTACGGCTCCTGTAGCCCCGGAGATCATCCCGGGTCTGCCCCCGAGAATGGATGTCACCAGGCCCATGACAAATGCAGCGTATAATCCTGTTAGTGGAGATAAGCCGGCAATCAGTGCAAATGCGATCGCTTCGGGTACCAAAGCCAGAGCTACGGTGAGTCCGGAAAGGATCTCGGTACGGTAATTAACTTCCTGTGAAAAATCAAATAGATTGAGGTACTTCTTCAAACCCTTTTGTCTTTAAGGGCGCAAAAATAGCATTAATTTAGAAGGTGACCTCTTTGACCAGGGAGAATTAAGGATATAACAATTACCAGGGGGTAATTCCCAGCAATCGTTCTCCCAGGGGTGATAATTTTGCGGTTTCATACTTTTCCTGTTCCCATTTTCGAGGGTCACCAGGAAAGGCATACCCTTCGGGAGCTACTCTGTTCTTCCAGGAATGTATCCTCCAGTTCAGCAGCGTTTCATTCTCAGGCTCTGCTGGCATCATGGAAATATATTGAGCAATTCGCACCTTGTTCCCAGAGCGATTTGGCCTTATCCCGTGGGGCTGGGTACTATTGAAGATGAGCAGGTCACCAGCTTCCAATTTTACCTTTACGATCTTGTCTTCCAATCCGCTTATATCAGGTTGAAATCGATCACGGTCTGCAGGTTGGCTCTTTTTCCAGGTATCATAATTTCTATACAACCACGGAATACATTGAAAGCCACCCATATTTTCATCGGTCTGATCTGCCAGGGCAAGTACGCCCTGAACATTCTGAGGTTTAGTTTCGGGATCGTAATCCCAATGGATAAATCCTTTTTGTTCGTGCCCGGGGCGTTGCGGAAAATTAAGATTTGCCCGGTCTATTGTAGCCCATAGTTTATCAGTTCCCCAGATATCCGTAAACGCATCGTAAACCCGTTGTTCCTGCCTGTTATTCCATAGATGCTGATGGTTGTACACTTCCACCATCCCTGTCCCGGTGAGCTCTTTCATCTGCATTTCAGCCCTTGGTGGGGCATACCAGGTTTTGGGGTCATTGGGATCTTTTTCATCAAATTCCCACAGGAAACTAGCCGTTTCTTCAGCCCGGGATCTGGAAATAGCATTCTTAATCACTATATACCCATTATGAATCCAGAACTTCCAGTCTTCCTCACTCAGGACCTTTAGAGGTTTGCCATTCGACCTGTCATTTAACTTTTTTGTGCTACTAGTTGCCGTGGAAGGGTTGCCCGGAATCTCTTTATGTCCGGCATTCCCCAATTCAACATCGTACCTTGAGTCCATCTTAATTTCGTTGAAGGATTAACCCTATTAAGATACGCAAAATGGAGGAATCTCAACAAAAAACCGCCCTGTCTTATATGTACAGGACGGCTTTTAACCAAATAACCAACCAAAAAAATTATTCTCTAAATTCTAAATGTCAGGAGCGTTTTCTTATTTACGCTGCCTTTTTACCTTCATTGTCGGATGATTGCTTTTAACGCGTTTTCTGCTTTTAGCTGCACTATCCGATTTCAGATACTGGATATACCCCCTGCCCTGGAATTCATATACCGTCTGGCTGTCAGGGTGGTATAGTTCAATCGTTCTGTCATCAATAACGTACAACTCAAAATAATCATTGCCCATAAAGGCGTAGTCTAACGTTAAAGTTTTAAGCGTTTCATCGTTTTCTACGTTGTATATCTCATAAAAACCTTCATAATCCCATACGATATTCGACAAAGGTGTCCCAAGTGCATCTACAGAAGATCTGAATCGGGTGCCTGAATTCCCTTCAAAAAACTGCAGAAAGTTTTCCTCATCAAATTCATTGGCAAAGCCGGTATCACTAACGTAGGTCTTTTCCCATACATCGTACTCCTGCAACAAAAGTTCTATGTTCTCGTAAAACAATCTGTCGTAATCGAAATTGGATCTTTGATAGCCATCCAGATAGTAAGATGTATTTGAACGCCTGTCATACAATTCCAGGGTCCTGCTATTTACTCCAATCACTTCGAGGGTCCATATCCCATCCACATCGTGGTCTATCTCCAGGACTCCCGCTACCGCATCGTAATATCCTACCCTGATTCCCAGACCATTCCCCGTCTTCCCAATTCCTGATATGTTATTATTGGCATAGAACAACCCATTGACAAAAGAAATTGTAAAAGCCCTTTGTAAAAAAGGAACTTCCCCGTAACCCTGGGTCGACTGGATATCCACATACCAAAGGTCATAAGCCTCTAAAACCTGTCGGGTTTGCAAAGGCGTATCCTCAATAAACACATCTTCGAGGATTACCTCGGTATAACAACTGCTCAGGAATAGCATCATCAATATCGCGGAACTTAGGAAAGTAAATTTTTTCATGGCGTTCAGTATTTATATTCTATCTCTTGTAAAACAAGCATCGTGCCATTTGTTATATTTTATTGATTTTCAACTACTTACAAGCTATTGGTTTTTATTTACATTTGCTCTATTAAAGAGATTAGATGAATAAAGAGGTAAAAATTGCGGTATTAGGTGGGGGAAGCTGGGCAACAGCCATTGTAAAAATGTTTACTAAAAATCTTCCCAATGTAATATGGTATATGAGAAATACTGAAGCGATTGCATTTATTAAAAAGGAAAAACACAATCCCAACTATCTCACCTCTGTTGAGTTTAACCTTTCGCAGCTTACTCTTACAGATAGTATAGACCAGGCAGTTAGCCAGGCAGATATCCTCGTTTTTGCCATTCCTTCGGCCTTTTTGGAATCTGAGTTACATAAATTGAGTGTGCCCCTGACTGACAAGATTATCTTTAGTGCTATCAAAGGGATTGTTCCCGAGAGCGGTAAAATCGTCGGAGAACATTTCCACGATAACTACGATATTCCATTTGAAAATATCGGGGTGATCACCGGCCCTTGTCATGCTGAAGAAGTAGCACTGGAAAGATTGTCCTACCTCACTATTGCCAGTGCTGATAAGGACAAGGCTAAACTCATAGCAGATCAGCTCAGCAGCGAGCATATTAAAACTAAAATATCTGATGATATTATAGGAACAGAGTACGCGGCGATGTTAAAAAATATCTATGCCCTGGCCGCCGGAATTGCCCATGGACTGGGTTATGGCGATAATTTCCAGAGTGTACTGATGAGCAATGCCATCCGCGAAATGAAACGCTATATCAAGCGGGTTCACAAAATGAAGCGTAATATCAACAATTCGGCCTATCTGGGTGATCTGCTGGTAACAGGGTATTCCACTTTCAGCCGGAACCGTATGTTTGGCAATATGATCGGAAAAGGGTATACGGTAAAAAGTGCTATGATGGAGATGAATATGGTGGCCGAAGGATACTATGCCGCCAAAAGTGCCTATGAGCAAAAAAATTCCTTTAAACGCAAAGTGCGTACTCCAATAATCGATACGGTTTACGGCATCCTTTACTTGAAGGAAAATGCAAGAAATAGTTTTAAAAAACTGGCAGATCGATTAGACTAACTCCCTTTCTTAGTCCCTGTCCAGAGAGAAATCACTATGTATTTTCAATTCATTATGGAGTAAATCCCTCCATTCAACAACTGTTTTCTCATCTGCTTTGAGAAGTTTTTGTAATTCCCCCGACACTGCTTCCATGTACTTCCTTACACTGTGAATGTCAAAATATAGCCTCCCTGTTCTCCTGATAAAAAAATCGAGTGGTGATTGTACCATTTCATACCTCACGCCAAACTGAAGCTCAGAAAGGATTAGACGTTCGGCATTCTCCTCCTCTTTTCGCTTCTTGTAGAAATCCAGGATCATCTCAGTTTGAACACCGTAGTTGGTGACAAGATACCAGGCATCATACCTGGCAAAACCATCCGGTTTTAAGCGTGAATAAACTTCCTCAATATATTTTCTTACGTGTTTGAACTTTTTAAAGTTACTCCCGCACAAGGCAATAGAATCAGTAGTGCACTCCTTTAATTTGGTCCCATTACCTTCTTCTATTCTTTTTACAATTCGATTCACCACGCGCTCAGCCATTTTACGATATCCCGTAAGTTTCCCTCCGGCGATACTAATGAGTCCGGTATCTGAAGTAAATATCTCATCCTTTCGGGAAAGCTCAGATGCCGATTTTCCCTCTTCGTGGATCAGGGGACGTAAACCTGCCCAGGAAGATTCAATATCCTCCATTCCCAATTCGATATCCGGAAACATATTATTCACGGCAGCGATCAGGTAGATGGCATCAGCCAAATCAGTCTCCACATTATCTTTATCCGAATTGTAATTGGTATCTGTGGTTCCCACATAGGTTACTTTACCCCTTGGGATGGCGAAGATCATACGGCCGTCCGGGACATCGAAATACACCGACTGTTTAACAGGAAGTTTCTCATGGGGAAATACCAGATGCACTCCTTTGGTAAGATGTAGTCGTTTCCCTTTCTTAGAGTGGTTAATACTCCTCAGCTCATCCACCCAGGGACCAGCAGCATTGATTACGTGATCTGCTTTTATATCATGAGTATCCC
>JABDQK010000276.1 GCA_013042255.1 Flavobacteriaceae bacterium
ACGGTATCTCCAAAAGTCCTTTGAGCGAGGTGATTGGAGGATTTTTCTGAGAGTTGCAGGATACGTGGATATCCACCTGTTGTCTGGCCATCACGCATGAGGATAATCAATTTACCCCCGGGAGTTAATTGCACAGTGCCGGGTAAGGTGGCCGAAGTTAACATGCCATACTGATGTTCCCCTAATTCTTCCTGGAGTTGATATGCCATTCGGTTGTTCTCTTTGGCGATGGTAAAAGGCCTACTAAAAAGAAGTTCTTGTTGCTCTGCTGACAACAGATCAAATTCAGGGGCTCTACTGGCCTCCAAGGTAAGAACTCTATCAATCTCCTCAGGGATGACATTGGTGATCTTGGGTTCAAAACTCGTGGTTTCCTCATAGGGGATTTCCATCCCGGCCAAAAGGTGGTCTTTTTCAGTTAGGGGAATATAAAATGACCTGCTGTTAAGTACTTCCGCTGTATTAAATCCACCTTTCACAGCTACATAGGCACGCAGTCCGTTTATATGCCTTCCAAATGCGAGCTTATCTCCCGCAGCTATCTTAAAGACACTGTGATTATCTATATCGACTTCATTCAATTGGGGGGAAAAATTAGCCCCGGTTATGGAGGCCCATGTGTCTTTTGTAAACTCTAATACGGGTCCTGACATGGTAATTTCAAGCACCGCTGTGTCCTCTTCATTTTCAAGCATGGCATTGGCCAGTTTGGCAGCCGCCTGATCCATAGCCCCGGAAACGGGAACTCCCAAATGCCGAAATCCATACCTCCCATTATCCTGAATGGTAGTAAAAAATCCGCTTTTTTTAACCTTAAGCACTATTTGATTCTTTAGTTAGTAAGTCGAGCCCTACTTCAGCCTGTATGGTATGCAAATCGAATTGAGCTCTGGGTATTGAATAAAATTGAACCGTATCCCCTACTCTGATTAAGCAGGGATCTTCCTTTTCCGCGTCAAAAATTGGAACAGGGCAATTCCCTATGATGTTCCATCCTCCCGGGCAATCCTGCGGGTACACGCCGGTCTGTTTCCTGGCAAGGCCTACCGAGCCCTTTTTTACATGCAGTCTGGGTGCAGCCCTTCTGGGCAACTCCAATTCTGCCGGTACGCCACCCAGATAAAGAAAGCCTGGTAAAAAACCAATTCCATAAACCGTATATGTAGCCGAAGTATGCAAACTGATAACCTCTTCAATTGTTTTCCCTGTCTGCTCACTCACTTCGTCAAGATCTATTCCGAATTCCTTGTCATAGAAAACAGGTAACTTCCATAGCCTGGATTTTTGCTTTACTCCTTCTTTTCTCAAAGAGTATAACTTTTGAAGATCGGCAGACAATTCTTTAAAATCGATTTTGGTTTTATTATTAATTAGAGTCAGAGAATTGTATGCAGCTACGAGTTCCCATTGGCCCGGACCATATCCCTCGCTTCGAAGAAAATTTTTGAAAGTCAGAATGTCATCGAGGATACTTCTTTCGATCTCTTTTGGCCATTCAACAAGAATCGCCCTATCGCCAAAAGGTTTAATATGGATGGGGTAGGAATTCATTTCTTTAAATGAATATTGTGCTTTGGAAATTCCTCGGAAAGATACATTAATATTTCATAAGCACTACTAGTGTCACCGTGAATACAAAAGGTATCTGCCACAATAGGAATAAAACTTCCGGAAATGGTTTTTACGGTAGACTTTTTTATCATTCGTAAGAGGTGTTTAAAAACTTCTGTTGGCTTTGTCAATAAGGCAAGTTCTGAAGTTCGCGAAACTAGACTGAGGTCGTCATTATAGTTTCGATCTCCAAAAGCCTCATAGATGCAGTGAAAACCTGAGCTTTCAGCCTCTTCGGCAAGGACAGAGCCATAAGGTACGAAGAGGGAAGTACGACTTTTATAGGGATGGAGAATTTCCAGATACTGTTTTGCTAAATGACGATCTTTTGCCAGGTCGTTGTATAGAGCTCCGTGTGCTTTGATATGACTCAGGGATACTTTGTGTTCAGTGAGCATTGTATCCAGTTTTTTGATCTGGGAAAGGATACTTTCTTTAAAAGCTTCCGGGCTCATCTCAATGCTTTTACGACCAAAATTTTCCCTGTCAGGGTACGAAGGATGTGCTCCTATACGTACATGATGGGCTAGAGCCAGTGTGATCACATCCAGCATCGTCTCATCATTCCCAGCATGAGCCCCGCAGGCCAGGTTGCAGGAAGATATATATGGAAAAAGTTTTGCCTCATTCCCAAGCCCTTCGCCTACATCACAGTTGATATCGATTTCCCATTTCTCCATCACGAACTTATTACAGACCAGATACTCTTTACACCCAGGGAAATTATTAGCAACAGAAAGATCAGCCCAAGTATATTCTGCCAGATTCTGTTCTTGTAGCTACCCATAAGTGATGTCTTATTGACTATCCATAACAGGAAGACACATATAACAGGTAGCAGTAATCCATTTGCCACCTGTGCAAATTTGATGATCTCGATAGGCTTCAGATTGAGGGACTGGAAAGAAACCCCAGCCAACAAGACAGATGCCCATACGGCTCGAAAGCGCCAGGAATTAAAACTGCTATTCCAGTTAAAGCAACTTGCGGTGACATAAGCAGCGGCAAGGGGGGCAGTAATTGCGGATGTAATACCCGCAGCGAATAAGCCTACGCCCAAAAAGTATTTTGAGGATGTACCATAGAGAGGCTCCAGCCCTTTGGCCAGATCGAGTCCACTACTTACTTCGGTGAGCTGACTAGCCGCCGCAGCGATCACAATCGCGATTGAAATCAATCCGCCAAGACCTATGGAAAGGATAGTATCCCACCTGATGGCTTTTATATCATCTATTGAATTCCACTTTTCACTAACCAGAGATGCGTGTAAAAATAAATTATAAGGTACCACGGTTGTCCCAATCAACGCCACTACCGTCAATAGGCTGCCCTCTGGTAAGGAGGGAACAAATAGTCCGGACAGAATAGAGGACAATTCAGGTTGGGTCAGGATAGCCGCCAGAATAAATGAAATACTCATCATCATGACAAGACCGACAAATATCTTTTCCAGCATTTTATATGAACCGGCATACAGCAATACAAATGCACAGCCACCGATCAGCCAGGAATACCAGGGCGAGGGTTCGCTACCCAGCAGTGCTTCCAAACCAAGAACTGCGCCTCCTATATTTCCCGCTTCATAAGCCGCATTCCCAACAACTATGGCTGCTAAAATTATTCCCAGAACTGAGAAACGTATCCACGGACGTTTTAATTCTTCTCTGATACAGGCTGCCAGACCTTTTTTTGTAAGGATACCCACCCTTGCTGCCATTTCCTGAAACATTACGGTGGTGACAATGGAAAGTACCATAGCCCATAAGAGGGCAAAACCAAACCCTACTCCGGCAAGTGTACAGGCTGTAATAGTACCCGGGCCTACAAAAGCTGCTGCAATGAGAAATCCGGGACCAATTTTCTTAAACACAAAAAAATAATTAGAGTGAAATGTACATTAAAGTTAAAACTTAACCCAATTTGAGATGGAAACACTCCCCAAAAAAGAAAATCAAATGTTAAAAAAAGTGTAGTTCGTCTAAAAAAATGCAGTTCGTCTAAAATCCGGATGCCGTTTGTCGATAACTCAAAATAAACATCAATTCTTCAGGTTATAATAAACCCAAATCATTTTTGACCTACCTGCATGACCTGTTTAGAATGTAACAAAGAACTGAGCTATCTCGACCACAAAAGCTCTATGGAAGTTTACGGTGTGGAACTATGTGGAAAGCATAAAACCCGGATTGACAGACTAATTAAGTCGAACAATACCCCTCTAGCTGCCATACAACTTTACTACGCTTTAAAAGAAGTAGGCGTCTATCCTATGCTCGAATGGTGGGATGGCAAAAAGTCTGTCGATATCGCAATTTCCAGAGTGAAACTCAATATTCAGATTGACACCGAGTATCAGATGCTTACTCATGAACAGGCTATGAACAATCTTGAAGAAACCATGCACTCCTTTAAAAATGGTTTTACCACTATTCGAATTCCCCATGTGGTAATCAAGCATTATCTGCATGAGACAGTTGAGAGTATTGTGGGAATCATAGAAGGCCTAAAGGTCAATGTCAAAGTCATTTAATTATTCAGGGGCAAACTGAAAACAAAGACTATGCAACACGAAAGCAAGTACACCCTAAAGTCGTATAACCTTAGCAAACTCATCCTGATTTTGTTAACCGTGGCTGCGCTGGCAGTTATGATCAACACAAATCCGGTTATTTCTCGTTTTCTGTTTGGATTGCCCGTAGTACTATCCGGCTTATTGGGAATTGTTGGAGTCATTATTCTCTATAAAGGGCGAAATGAGCCTATAGATGAAAAGAAAATCATTGCCTTTGTCGTCAACACGGCAATGGTCTTGCTGATAATTGCCATCTTTATATCAAATACACTTTATTAATGCCTCCGGGCATACTCCCCGAATTTCCACATATTCATTTTTAAAGTGAAGACAATTAAGTCTTCTTAACCTGGGCTTTGCTGTACATCATTTTTTTAATGTAAGCGAATCAATCTGCTGGGAAAATTTGTATCTTCTTCTGCAAATTCCCGGATATGAAAAATCTAGACAGACGACAGTGGTTAAAAACAATGGGGTTAACCTCAGGCTTTACGTTGATGGGAGGGCTTAGTGTTGCTGCCTTTGAATCGACATTCCCATCGCGACCACTTGCCTTGCCTATAAAACTGAGTTCGAATGAAAATCCTTACGGGCCATCGGAAAATGTGAGGACAGTGATAAAGAACAGCTTCGACATTGCCTGCCGATACCCTTTTGAATATCTCAGAAAACTGGTACAGGAAATAGCAGACAAAGAAGGGGTTTCCAAAGACTGTATTGTGGTTACGGGTGGTTCAACAGAGGGGCTTAAAGCAACCGGACTCCTATATGGTTTGCACAATGGAGAAGTAATCGCAGCGGACCCTACTTTTCAATCCCTTTTGCGATATGCTGAATATTTTGGAGCGTATGTACACCGGGTACCACTTAATGATAAATTAGAACACGACCTGGAAGCAATGGCAAAGCGGATTACCAGTAAGACACGACTGATATTTCTCTGCAATCCCAACAACCCTACAGGCACCCTGATCGAGAAAAATAAGCTTCGCGACTTCTGTCTTTCAAACGATGACAAAGCAGTGATCTTCAGTGATGAGGCGTACTACGACTTTATTATGGAGCCCGATTACCCCTCTATGGTTGAACTCGTAAAACAAGACCGGAATGTGATCGTATCCAAAACCTTTTCCAAGGTCTACGGCCTTGCAGGTATGAGGATAGGGTATCTGGTTGCCCGACCAGACATAGCCGACAGATTAAAAAAGACAGTTATGGCCAACACCAATGTCCTTGCCATTGAAGCAGCGCGTGAAGCCCTTCGCGATGACGAATTCTATAAGTTCAGTTTGAAAATGAATACAGAAGCAAAAGCTCATATCTATTCTACGCTGGACCACCTCGGCCTAAGTTATATCCGCTCCCACACGAACTTTGTATTTTTTAAAACAGGAATACCGATTCAGGAATTGATCGGAAAAATGGGCCAACACGATATACAAATTGGCCGACCATTCCCTCCGCTTACAGAATGGGCCCGCATCAGCACCGGAACCATTGAAGAAGTAAAGGCGTTTGGAACAGCCCTGCGCAAAGTGATGGTCTGACTAAGTATCTCTATCTACTTTCTGATCGCAGCACCTCTAATGGAGGGGTGTTAAGGACTGCACGACTATTTAGCAACCCTATGGCTATGACCAGGATAGTGAGAAGGGGTAGAAGGATATAAAAGGGTTCCCCGGAAGGGATAAAGGGTTCCTCAAAGACAAGCTGGGCAAGAAAAAAGCTTCCTATAAGGGATAATATAATACCAGTTAAACTTCCCAATATCCCCAAAAAAGCATATTCGTAAAAAGAGATTTTAAGCAATTGCAGGT
>JABDQK010000282.1 GCA_013042255.1 Flavobacteriaceae bacterium
CACCTAATCAGATTGCCTCTATTTCGGCTTCTCTTATTCCTTTCCTGGAACACGATGATGCCAACAGGGCGTTGATGGGATCAAACATGATGCGTCAGGCTGTACCCCTGTTAAAACCCCAGTCGCCAATTGTAGGGACCGGACTTGAAAGACAGGTGGCTTCAGATTCAAGAGTTTTGATCAATGCTGAGGGCGACGGAGTAATTGAGTATGTAGATTCCAAGAAGATCACTATCAAATATAGCAGATCCGAAGAGGAACGTATGGTGAGTTTTGAGGACGATTCAAAGACCTACGAGTTGGTTAAGTTCAGAAAAACCAACCAGGGAACTAGTATCAACCTCAAGCCTATCGTTAAGAAAGGTGACAAGGTTAAGAAAGGACAGGTTCTTTGTGAGGGATATGCCACCGAAAGTGGAGAACTGGCCCTCGGTAGAAACCTGAAAGTGGCCTTTATGCCATGGAAAGGATACAATTTTGAGGATGCTATCGTAATCTCAGAAAAGGTGGTTCGTGAAGATATTTTCACCTCCATCCATATCGACGAGTATTCTCTGGAAGTTAGGGATACTAAGCTGGGAGCTGAAGAGCTTACCAATGATATTCCCAACGTTTCAGAAGAAGCGACCAAAGACCTTGATGAATACGGAATGATCCGTATTGGAGCCGAAGTAAAACCAGGAGACATTCTTATCGGGAAGATCACTCCTAAGGGAGAATCAGATCCAACTCCGGAAGAAAAACTGCTCAGGGCAATTTTCGGCGATAAAGCCGGAGACGTAAAAGACGCCTCTTTAAAAGCTTCTCCTTCATTGAGGGGTGTGGTGATCGATAAGAAATTATTCTCCAGGTCGATCAAGGATAAGCGAAAGCGATCCGAAGACAAGGAAGCGATCAACGCACTGGAACTTGAATACGAAGTGAAATTTCAGGAGCTGAAAGATGTTCTGGTGGAAAAACTTTTCAAAATGATCAATGGAAAAACCTCTCAGGGGGTTGCCAATGATCTGGGAGAAGAAGTATTGCCTAAGGGCAAGAAATACACCATGAAGATGCTGAACGCCGTGGATGATTTCGCCCACCTGGTTAGCGGAAGCTGGACAACAGACAAGGCAACCAATGCGATGGTAGCTGATCTTCTGCACAATTATAAGATCAAGTTAAACGATCTGCAGGGGAATCTCAGAAGAGATAAGTTTACTATCTCTGTCGGGGATGAACTTCCTGCGGGAATCATGAAACTGGCTAAAGTATATATCGCCAAGAAGAGAAAACTGAAGGTAGGGGATAAGATGGCAGGACGTCACGGGAACAAAGGTATTGTTGCTCGTATTGTTCGCCAGGAAGACATGCCTTTCCTGGAAGACGGAACGCCCGTAGATATCGTATTGAACCCTCTGGGTGTACCTTCGAGGATGAATATCGGGCAGATTTACGAAACAGTTCTCGGATGGGCTGGTCAGAAATTAGACAAGAAATTTGCCACTCCGATCTTCGATGGGGCCACCATCGAACAGATCGATAATCTGACAGAAGAAGCAGGTGTTCCACAATTCGGGCATACCTACCTGTACGATGGAGGAACCGGTGAACGATTCGACCAGGCAGCAACAGTAGGTGTGATCTACATGCTTAAATTAGGACATATGGTCGATGATAAGATGCACGCACGTTCTATAGGACCTTATTCTTTGATTACGCAGCAACCTCTGGGAGGAAAAGCCCAGTTTGGTGGACAGCGATTTGGAGAGATGGAAGTATGGGCCCTGCAGGCATATGGTGCCTCGGCAACATTAAGGGAAATCCTTACGGTTAAGTCGGATGACGTTATCGGAAGGGCGAAAACTTACGAGTCGATCGTAAAAGGCGAAACCATGCCGGAACCTGGATTACCAGAATCTTTCAACGTATTGATGCACGAACTTAAAGGTTTGGGCTTGGATATCAGATTGGAAGAATAATTAGAGTACCTGTTACACATTTAATTTAGTATCACTAATAGCATTATGGCTAGACATCACGATAACACAGCAGTAAAGAGGTTTAACAAGATTTCCATTGGCCTGGCATCTCCGGAATCCATTCTGGCGGAGTCGAGAGGGGAAGTCCTAAAACCTGAAACAATTAACTACAGAACACACAAGCCTGAAAGGGATGGTTTGTTCTGTGAGCGCATCTTTGGGCCGGTAAAAGATTACGAGTGTGCTTGTGGAAAGTACAAGAGGATCCGATACCGCGGCATCGTATGTGATCGTTGTGGGGTTGAGGTAACTGAGAAAAAAGTACGTAGAGACCGGGTAGGACACATCAATTTGGTGGTTCCTGTTGCCCATATCTGGTATTTCCGTTCCCTTCCCAACAAAATAGGTTACTTGCTGGGCTTGCCCTCCAAGAAGCTCGATATGATCATTTACTACGAGCGCTATGTAGTTATTCAGCCCGGAATTGCACAAGGACCGGAAGGAGAAGAACTGAAGATGCTCGATTTCCTCACAGAAGAGGAATATCTGAACATCATGGAGTCGATTCCACCGGAAAATCAATACTTGGAAGATTCAGACCCCAATAAGTTTATCGCTAAAATGGGTGCTGAATGTTTGATTGATTTGTTGTCGAGGATCGATCTTAAAGAACTTTCCTATAATCTGAGACACAAGGCCAACACGGAAACTTCCAAGCAACGTAAGACCGAAGCCCTGAAGCGACTTCAGGTAGTGGAGGCTTTACGCGAATCTCAGGATAACCGGGAGAACAGGCCTGAATGGATGATTATGAAGGTAGTTCCTGTGATCCCACCTGAACTGAGGCCATTAGTACCTCTTGATGGTGGTCGATTTGCCACTTCGGACCTCAACGATTTGTACAGAAGGGTGATCATCAGAAATAACCGTTTAAAGCGATTGATGGAAATCAAAGCACCGGAAGTCATCCTCAGAAATGAGAAAAGGATGCTTCAGGAAGCTGTTGACTCCCTTTTTGATAACACAAGAAAAGCGTCGGCTGTTAAAACCGAGTCGAACCGACCATTAAAATCTCTTTCCGATTCCCTCAAGGGGAAACAAGGTAGGTTCCGTCAGAACCTCCTCGGAAAACGTGTTGATTATTCCGCTCGTTCAGTGATCGTAGTAGGTCCTGAAATGAGTTTGTATGAGTGCGGTTTACCGAAAGATATGGCTGCTGAGCTTTACAAGCCTTTTGTGATCAGGAAACTGATTGAAAGAGGGATCGTAAAGACCGTAAAATCAGCCAAAAAGATCATCGATAAGAAAGAGCCGGTGGTTTGGGATATCCTTGAAAATGTTCTTAAAGGACATCCTGTATTACTAAACAGGGCCCCCACACTTCACAGACTGGGAATTCAGGCCTTTCAGCCAAAATTGATCGAAGGAAAGGCTATTCGCCTGCATCCCCTGGTATGTACTGCCTTTAACGCAGATTTTGACGGGGATCAGATGGCAGTTCACCTTCCGCTAGGACCAGAAGCGATTCTGGAATCACAGCTGTTGATGCTTGCCTCTCACAACATACTTAATCCCGCAAACGGTTCGCCAATTACGGTTCCTTCACAGGATATGGTACTCGGATTGTACTATATGACTAAAGAACGCAAGTCGACCAAGGAAACGCCGGTTAAAGGAGAAGGTCTTACTTTTTACTCTTATGAAGAGGTAGTGATTGCCTTTAATGAGGGCAGGGTTGAACTTAACGCTGGTATTAAAGTAAGGGCCAAGGATTTTAATGAAGAAGGAGAGTTGGTTAATCAGATCATAGAGACAACCGTAGGTAGGGTTCTCTTTAATATGGTAGTTCCTGAAGAAGCGGGTTATGTCAATGACGTATTGAACAAAAAATCGCTGAGGGATATTATCGGAAAGATTCTTTCTGTAACTGATGTGCCAACAACAGCTGATTTCCTGGATAAAATCAAGACGATGGGATACGAGTTTGCCTTTAAGGGTGGCTTGTCCTTCAGCCTTGGGGATATTATCATCCCACAGGAAAAACACGAAATGATCGACGATGCCAACCAACAGGTGGATGGTATTATGATGAATTATAACATGGGTCTGATCACCAACAACGAACGCTATAATCAGGTGATCGATGTATGGACCTCCACTAACGCCATGCTTACAGAGTTGGCTATGAAGAGGATTCGGGAAGACCAGCAGGGATTCAACTCTGTGTATATGATGCTCGATTCCGGAGCAAGGGGATCTAAGGAACAGATCAGGCAGCTTACCGGAATGAGGGGATTGATGGCAAAACCAAAGAAATCCACAGCAGGAGGAGGAGAGATTATCGAAAACCCTATTCTTTCTAACTTTAAAGAGGGACTTTCTATTCTGGAATACTTTATATCCACTCACGGTGCACGTAAAGGATTGGCAGATACCGCCCTAAAAACAGCGGATGCAGGTTATCTCACGCGACGACTCGTTGATGTTTCTCAGGATGTAATCGTCAATATTGAAGATTGCGATACGCTGAGAGGTATTGAGGTAGAAGCGCTTAAGAAGAATGAAGAAGTTGTGGAAACCCTGGGAGAAAGGATTCTTGGACGGGTTGCCCTACACGATGTATACGACCCACTAACTGAAGAACTTCTTATTACGGCAGGGCAACAGATCATGGAGGCCGATGTGAGAAAGATTGAAGCCTCTCCTATTGAAAGGGTTGAGGTAAGATCAGCACTTACATGTGAAGCTCAGAAAGGAATCTGTGCGAAATGCTACGGAAGAAACCTGGCAACCAATAAAATGGTTCAGCGAGGTGAAGCGGTTGGTGTTGTGGCTGCACAGTCTATCGGGGAACCGGGAACACAGCTTACGCTGCGTACCTTCCACGTTGGAGGTATTGCCGGTAACATTTCGGAAGACAACAAGCTGGAAGCTAAATTTGACGGCAAGGCTGAAATTGAGGACCTGCGTATCGTAAAAGGAGAGAACAGTGAAGGTAAGCCTGTAGATATTGTGATCTCCAGAACCTCTGAGGTTAAGATTGTAGATGGTAAAACAGGAATTACACTGAGTACCAATAACATTCCTTACGGATCTCAGATCTTTATCAAAAACGGGGCGAAACTGAAAAAAGGTCAGTTGATCTGTCAGTGGGATCCATATAACGGTGTTATTGTATCTGAATTCCCGGGTAAAATTGCCTATGAAAATATAGAGCAGGGAGTTACTTACCAGGTGGAGATTGATGAGCAAACCGGATTCCAGGAGAAAGTAATTTCAGAATCGAGGAATAAAAAGCTTATTCCAACCCTACTTATCAAAAACACAAAAGACGAAGTGCTGCGTTCCTACAATTTACCTGTAGGATCTCACATCATGGTTGATGACGGAGATAAGATTAAGGAAGGTAAGATACTGGTGAAAATTCCACGTAAATCTGCGAAAGCAGGAGATATTACAGGAGGTCTGCCAAGAGTAACTGAATTATTCGAAGCGCGTAATCCTTCTAATCCTGCCGTAGTTTCAGAAATTGACGGGGTAGTTTCCTTTGGTAAAATTAAAAGAGGAAACCGCGAGATCATCATTGAATCAAAGTTGGGCGAACAGAAGAAATACCTTGTCAAACTTTCGAACCAGATCCTGGTACAGGAAAATGACTATGTGCGTGCTGGAATGCCATTATCTGACGGTTCTATCACGCCGGAAGACATCCTGGCCATTAAAGGTCCTTCTGCTGTTCAGCAGTATCTTGTTAATGAGGTACAGGAGGTATATCGACTGCAAGGGGTGAAGATCAATGATAAGCACTTTGAAGTGGTCGTTCGCCAGATGATGCGTAAGGTGCGTATTGAGGATCCGGGAGATACAATTTTCCTTGAAAATCAATTAGTTCACAAGGACGATTTCATTCGGGAGAACGACGAGATCTACGGCAAAAAAGTTGTTGAAGATGCCGGGGAATCTGAAAACCTTAAACCAGGGCAGATCATTTCTGCACGTGAGTTAAGGGACGAGAATTCCATCCTGAAACGCTCAGATAAAAACCTGGTTACTGCCAGAGAGGCTGTTGCAGCTACTGCTACACCAGTTCTCCAGGGTATTACCAGAGCTTCACTGCAAACCAAATCGTTTATTTCGGCCGCTTCCTTCCAGGAAACAACCAAAGTATTAAACGAGGCAGCGGTAAGCGGTAAGGTTGATGATCTTGAAGGCCTGAAGGAAAATGTTATCGTAGGGCACAAAATACCCGCCGGTACAGGAATGCGAGATTATGAATCTATCATCGTAGGCTCCAAACAGGAGTACGACGAGATCATGGCCCGCAAGGAAGAATTAAAATTCTAATACCAAAGCCCTCAACCTTCCGGTTGGGGGTTTTTTGTTTAACTCTAAAATATCAGGCCATGGCCGAAAAAGACAAAAAGCAAAAACAGATCAATATAGAACTGGATGAAAAAATGGCCGAAGGGGTGTATTCAAACCTGGCTATTATCAATCATTCCGTGTCCGAGTTTGTGATTGATTTTATCAGTCTGATGCCGGGGGCTCCAAAAGCCAAGGTAAAGAGCAGGATCGTGCTCACTCCTCAGCACGCTAAAAAATTCCTGAAGGCTCTGAGTGACAATGTCAGCAGGTTTGAAAATGCACATGGAACCATCAAGGACTATGAACAACCTCCTATCCCGTTGAATTTCGGGCCAACTGGGGAGGCATAAAAAAGAAAATCCGGAATATTGTTCCGGATTTTTTGTGGCCTGATCACACTGAATTTTAAGCGAATTCTGAGGTAAAATGCAATTTCACCTTAGGGTATTTCTGTTGAGTCATTTGCAGTGAAAATGCCGAATCAGCCAGGAATACCAGCTGCCCTCGTTTATCAGTGGCCAGAAATTTTTGCTTTACTCTTTTAAATTCTTTGAATTCCTCACTATTTGGGTCCTCAGGTTCTACCCAACAGGCTTTGTGTACCGGGAAATTCTCATAGGTGCATTTAGCGCCGTATTCGTGCTCGAGACGATACTGAATAACCTCGTACTGCAGAGCTCCCACTGTTCCAATCACCTTCCTGCCATTGAGTTCGAGGGTAAATAACTGGGCCACCCCTTCATCCATAAGCTGGTCGATCCCTTTGTATAACTGCTTCGCCTTCATTGGGTCGGCATTGTTGATATATCTGAAATGTTCCGGGGAAAAACTGGGTATGCCTTTGTAATGTATGCTTTCCCCTTCCGTTAGGGTGTCCCCAATCTTAAAGTTCCCGGTATCGTGAAGGCCAACAATATCCCCTGGAAATGAGGTGTCTACAATCTCTTTCTTCTCAGCAAAAAAAGCATTGGGACTGGAGAATTTAAGCTTTTTATCATGCCTGACATGCAGGTAGGGTTTATTACGCTCAAATGTCCCGGAGACCACTTTTACAAACGCGAGTCGATCCCTGTGTTTAGGGTCCATATTGGCGTGTATCTTAAAGACAAAACCGGTCATTTGTTTCTCATCGGCTTTTACAAGGCGCTCTTCAGCCATTTTGTCCCTGGGGGGCGGGGCGATTTCAATAAAACAATCAAGTAATTCCCGAACTCCAAAATTATTCAGTGCCGAACCGAAGAAAACAGGTTGCTGATTCCCTTCCAGATAGGCTTCCTTGTTAAAAGGGGGATAAACACCTTCAATGAGCTCGAGGTTTTCCCTGAGGG
>JABDQK010000285.1 GCA_013042255.1 Flavobacteriaceae bacterium
CCAATAATTCTTTTCATAGGATATATTTACATCGGCTTACGCCCTGAAATTACGTTGTACAAAATGGTAATGATCGCAATTACCAATAATATATGAATTAGGTTACTAGTAGCAAGACCCTCCACGATACCCAACAATCCGAGCAACCAAACGACTATACAAATCACGGCAACAAGCCAAAGAAGATTTCTCATATGGAATATTTTTATGACTCAATATAAGAATAAAATAATGACAATGATCTTGAGATTATGATTCTCCGTTGCTGCTATTTGATCTAAGCAGACATACTTCTTCTGGCTTTCCCTTCGCTGCCGGCCCAATTAGTGGTACTTTTGCGGCCTGAAAGAAAATATATGACCTTCGAAGACCTCAAATTGATCCCCCCTCTCCAAAAAGCCCTCAGGGATATCAATTACATTGTGCCTACAGATATTCAGGCGAAAGCCATTCCCCTTGTTCTAAACAAGGAAGATGTTATCGGAAGCGCGCAGACCGGAACCGGGAAAACCGCTGCTTTCGCCATACCTATCCTCCAGCATTTAACCAACCAACCTCAGAACCGCAAAGGAAAAAGAAAAGTACAGGCCCTGGTTGTGACCCCTACACGTGAACTCGCCATACAGATTGCCGAAAGCTTTACCGAATACGGAAAATACACTCATTTGAGGAATACCGTAATATTTGGAGGGGTTTCCCAAGGGTCTCAAACCAACGCATTGCGCAACGGGGTCGATATTTTGGTTGCCACCCCGGGTCGTTTGTTAGACCTTATGAATCAGGGCTTTATCACCCTGGACCATATTAAATACTTTGTTCTCGATGAGGCAGACAGAATGCTCGATATGGGCTTTATCCACGACATTAAAAAAATCATAGCCAAACTCCCAAGGGAAAGACAGTCCCTCTTCTTTTCGGCTACCATGCCTAAGAGCATTGTTAAACTGTCACACGAAATCCTAAGAAACCCGAAGAAAGTAGCAGTGAGTCCTGTTTCTTCAACGGCAGAGACCATCCAGCAGTATTTATACACCACCAACAAAGCAGATAAAAAAGATCTTTTGTTCCACATTCTCAAAGATCCGGAACTGGAACAAGTGCTCTTATTCTCCCGCACTAAACACGGAGCGGACAAGATCGTACGCAACCTTCATAAAAATCGGATTGAGGCTACAGCCATCCACGGGAACAAGTCGCAAAATCAGCGCCAAAAAGCCTTAAAGGATTTTAAGGAAGGGAGAAAAAGGGTGTTGGTTGCCACAGATATAGCTGCCAGGGGAATTGACATAGACAAACTTCGTCATGTAATCAATTATGATATTCCCAATGAACCGGAGACCTATGTTCACCGTATAGGACGATGTGGTCGGGCAGGGGAAGAAGGAATTTCCATTTCCATTTGCGAACCGGAAGAGAATGCCTATATCACCGATATAGAAAAACTCACCAGACAAAAGATCGAAATCGTCCCCGATCATCCCTTCCCTCAAACAGATCGCCCCATGAATGCCGCCGAAAAGAAAGAAGCGGAAAAAGAAAAACAGCGAAGGAAACAGGAGTTCTTTGCCAACCGCAATAAGAAAAGAGGCGGGGGACATCAGCAAGGATTTCGAAAAAAGAAAAGGTAAATTTCTATCTTGATAATGGATTTTAGAAAACCTCCAGAAAAATGAAAAAAATAGGCCTGGCACTGGGTGGAGGTGCAGTACTCGGTGCTGCACATATAGGGGTATTGAAGGCCCTGAAGGAAAAGGACCTCGAAATTTGTTATGTAACCGGCACAAGCATTGGGGCCTTCGTGGCTGCCCTCTACGCATTTGGTAAATCCTGGGATGAAATCAGGGATATTGCTTCAGAATTGAAATGGATGGACATAAGCAGTATCTCTTTATCCAGGTACAGTCTGCTTTCTAATGATAAGTTCGGAACTTTGATTACAGATAACATAGGTGACAAAAAGATAGAGGATGCGCAGATCCCCCTGGCTATAATAACTACAGATGCGGGAAGTGGAGAAAAGGTGGTCTTGCGAAAAGGCCCTGTTGCTGAAGCCGTGATGGCAAGCACTTGTATTCCCGGGCTGTTCAACCCTGTTAAACTCGATGGCCGGATGCTTCTCGATGGCGGGATCGTGGAAAACGTACCTATTAAAACGCTGCGCAATATCGGGGCAGATTATGTGATTGGCGTAGACCTCAATGCCAAGCATGCTTATGGGGATCCCGCAAATATCCTCGATGTACTATTAAACAGCTTTCATTTTATTATGCAGCAGGCGGCGGCATTACAAACCGAACATGCCGATCTCCTGATCAAACCCGATCTTTCTGCATTTGGAAGAGCAGATACCAGTCAGATTGAAGGTCTTATTCAGAAAGGCTATGAGGACACCAGAGACCAATTGTCCAAAAAGGAACTGAATCTTAGCACAAGCTGGTTTGGAGAGAATTGGAATAAATTGCTCAAAATTTTTGATATGAATCCCTAAGATCTTATTCGATAATTTCTAAAATACTTAGGTTATCAAGAAATGTCTATTTTTAGGGAAACTCTATTAAAAATGAAAATCAAACTCACCCTTCTCTTTCTACTGTCCTTAATTATTTCTCAAGTCAGTGCTCAGCAGGATATCCCATTTTCCGGGCAGGCTGATATTTCGGTAAACTCCCTTCATTTTTCAGTAGACTCCCTTGAAGAATTGCAGGAAATCGACTGGGTGGAGATAAGGGATTTATTTAGAGATAATACCCCGGAAGAACCTATTGAGTTGGGCTTTTCACTAAAAAGACAAGTAAAAAGAGAAACATATACCATGGATTCCTTTGAATTTAGGCTTAGAGGCAAAACTGAGGAAGTGGAATCCATGATCTCCAAAACGCAGAAAATTATTTTGTCCCTCTCCGATTCTGATTAAATTTTCCCATCCCGTTATCATTTTTACCTGCCTTCAACCTCTTAATTATGAAACAAACCCTCCTGCTTAATATCTCCCTTCTCCTTGCTCTTTCCTTATTTGGACAGGCCAATATGAGAACCTCAGCTAATAGCGAATCATTGATCGAGAGTACAGTAAATGAGAAATCATCCTATGAAGATCTGCTTACCTTGTTCAAAGTATGGCGTTCATTTGAGAGTCCTCCTATGATGAATGGGGCTCCTGACTATACGCAAGATACTTTTACAAAGCGATGGCCTTTATTTAAAGACCTGAGACGTAAGTTGATCGAAATTGATACCGCTAACTGGACGATTCCCCAAAGAGTTGATTGGATGCTTGTCTGGGCTGAGATGAATGGGTATGATTTTAACCACCGTATCCTGAAACCATGGGAACGGGACCCCGCTTATTACAAATCGGTTTGGGAATACCGCTCGGATGTTCCTGCACATGAGGGCCCAACCCATCATGCAACCTTAGAACTATGGACCTACTCTTTTCCTTTATCAAAAGAAGAGCGTAAAAGGCTTTTAAAAGACCTCAGGGTAATACCCCCTCTCAATGAACAGGCACAGCAAAATCTGACCGGCAACGCAAAAGAACTCTGGCAGGCAGGGATAAGGGTCATTGCAAACCAGACAAATTCACTCAAAAAGATCCTAGATAAGCAAAGTGTTACCAATGATACAGAGATCAGGAGAGCTGCAGAAGAGGCGATCAGCTCAACAGATTCCTTTACTGCATGGCTGGCGCAGCAAGCACCTTTGAAAACCGGACCTTCAGGTATTGGGAAAGAAAACTACAGCTGGTATCTTCAAAATGTTCATCTGGTCCCCTTAAGCTGGGAAGATGAAGTAATGCTGTTAAAACGGGAGCTGGCCAGGGCATGGGCATCCCTGAAACTTGAAGAACACAGGAACAGAAGCCTCCCGTCCCTGGTTGCAGCCGATAGTCCTGAAGCCTATGATCTAATGGCCGACAAAGCGGCAAAGAGTCTGCTTAGTTTTTTGGAGGAGCAGGAAATTGTTACCGTAAAAGATTATTATGAACCCGCCTTAAGGGAACATCTCGGGAGTTTTGTTCCAGAAGCCAAACGGAATTTTTTCCTGATTGGAGAGCACTATGACCCCAGGCCTCTTTACTCTCATTTCTACCACTGGTTTGAACTGGCCCGTATGGACCTGGAACCCCATGCCAGCCCGATCAGGCGTGGCCCCTTACTCTACAATATTTTTGACTCCCGCAATGAGGGAACAGCAACCGCGGTGGAAGAACTCTTCCTGCAAACCGGCCTGTATGACGATTCTCCCAGGAGCAAGGAGATCGTATATATCATGATCGCCCAGAGGGCAGCTCGGGGATTAGGCTCTCTTTACGCCCATGCTAATGAAATGAGTATGGAAGAAGCAGGGGGTATCCATTCTGAATATACGCCCCGAGGCTGGATGAAAACAGAAAAAGAACTGTTACTTTTTGAACAGCACCTCTATATGCGGCAACCCGGATATGGAACCAGTTATATTACCGGAAAATACTTGCTGGAGAGTGCACTTGCCGATTATGCCAAAATGAAGGAAGATGAAGGGAAACCTTTTCAGATTAGGGAGTTTATGGACGGGCTGAACAGCATTGGGAACATTCCCATCTCTCTTGGCCATTGGGAAATGACAGGGCAGGTGGAGCAATTGAAAAATATTTTGAAATAATCTATTTACAAATTCGTAAAAAGCCATGAGAAATAACATCATTAAATGCACGGGTATTTTTCTTCTTTTTGGTCATTTAATGGTTTATGGTCAGACACGAGAATCCCTGGATGAACTATCCTTGGCCTATGCCAAAACATCCTTTCCCCTGTTACAGGAATTGCTCAGTATCCCCAATGATGCCTTTTATCCCAAAGCCATTGAACAAAACGTGCAATGGTGTGAACAGGCCTTTCAAAAAAGAGGGTTTAGCAATACCAGAATTTCAACCAGCACGGCTCCTTTACTGCTGGCCGAAAGAAAACACCCGGGTGCAAAACAAACGGTGCTGGTCTATCTGCAAGTAGACGGGCAGCCAGTAGACAGTACCCGCTGGTTTCAGGAAAGCCCCTATATTCCTGTGCTTAAGAAACCACTTCCTGACGGGAGCTGGAAAGCTCTGCCCTGGGACAATATCGCAAATTATGAAGACAACTGGAGGGTATTTGCCCGTTCTGCAAGCGACGCAAAGGGGCCAATTGCGATGTTCTTAACCGCTTTAGATGCTGCTGCCGATTCAGATATTATCCCGAACTACAATCTGAAAGTGATCATGGACTTTGAGGAGGAATTGGGGTCACCCCAACTACCTAAAGCTGTAAAAGAATATGCTGATCTCTTAGAAGCCGATATGCTCATAATATTTGACGGGCCCCGGCATATTACTAACAAACCTACCCTTACCTTTGGAGCACGAGGTATAGCAACGATTACCCTTACCACATATGGCCCCGTGGTACCTCAGCACAGTGGACATTTTGGAAACTATGCCCCTAACCCGGCCCTGCGCCTTTCCAAATTATTGGCTTCTATGAAGGATGATGTGGGCCGTGTCATCATCCCTGGTTTTTATGATGGGGTTTCGATCG
>JABDQK010000022.1 GCA_013042255.1 Flavobacteriaceae bacterium
GCATCTGGTGTTATCTTAACATTGATCAGTTTTGGAAAAGGGGCCGCAATTGGCATACTATTATTTGTCGCAATCCTTTTATTGGCCAGGAATTATATCTCCTACAATAGAAAATCCAAGGAAATAATGGCTGAGGACAGGCTTATTAAAACCGAAAGCAAGTCAATTCAAGGTGTCATCGTGGAGAGTTCCAAGAACATTTCTCATGCGATGAAAAGAAGCAGCAAATTATACCGTATAAGTATAGACGGGCTTGCGAAACAGGACCTGGAAAGATTGAAAAAGAATAAAAGCAATGTCGTAAAGCTTTCAGCGGAAATTGATGATCTGCGCAACCACTTATTTTATTTTATCAAGAATTTGGACGATTCCAGTGTTGAAGCAAGTAATTTCTACATCAACATTTTGAGTTATTTAACTGATATATCCCAGTCTCTGGAGTTTATTACAAAGATCAGTCATAAGCATGTAAACAACAATCACAAGAAATTAAAGTTTAACCAGGTAAAGGAGTTAACAGAAATAAATAGTGAACTCGAGACCTTGTTCAGTAGTACTAAGCAGGCCTTTGACAATGAGTCTTACGAAGAAATTGGTAAGATAATTAGCAACAAACAGCGCTTGTACGATTTGGTTAAAGAAAAAATCGAAAAACAGATCACAAGAACAAGATCTGAAGAATCGAGTCCAAAAAACACTACCCTGTATTTCTCTTTATTATTAGAAACCAAGGATTTGATAGAGGCTACCATGAAACTATTGGAGCTGTATTATTCCAACTATGACGACTCGGTTGAACCGGCTACTATAGAAGAATAGATCTGATCTTTAAGATTAGTGGAGAATGGGATGCCTCAAAGTTCGTGAATAGTTAATATTTCTAAGCGACCTCTTTAAGGGGCTCCTTATGATCACCAACAGGAGAGAACAAAGTATCTCTTCGGCAATACAACAATTCAGCAACTGTGATAAGGTTGTTGAGCACGTCCCGGACGTTGTCATTATCATTTACCAGAGAGGATGCCATATCAGTTGTGATCAGGTTCTTGCGAATTAGTTGATCTATTTGAACATTGTGCTCTGAAAGTTTCTCATTGGTTTTTTTTCTGAGTACCATTAGCTTCTTCTGGAGCTCCCCTCCATCATCACCTGGGATATCATAAATCATCCTAAGGACCTGAACTGCAAGTTTTCTATAAAGGTTGTATTCTTTTTTCATGTACTTGTTTTCTGAGACGAAGTAAGTACTTACATTTCTATTCAATTCCTTTACATCCCTTAAAATCTCTACCATCTTCCTGTTGGCTACCTTTATTTCCAGAATCCGGCTGTTCTGAGCCTTAGAAATTTTTAGCGTACTTTGGGTATTGGTTGCATAACGAATAATTTCTCCATAGATCTTCTTAACCTTGCTTAAATATAATGCCCTTACATCTGTCTTAAAATCTTCAATAGATTTCTTGACCACTTTTTTTGCTTTTAGATCCGATTTGACATCTTCCCTATGGATATTTAAGGCGTGGGTCACGATTTCAAAGATGGCATTTTGAAAAAGGTATTTAGACTCTTTGAGAAGTGAAGCTATCGCCGTTTCAGGGTATTGCAATATTTTCTCATTTAAATATTTTGGCTCATCTATTTCCCTTTCAGGTTCTGCTTTCTCCGGAACAGACCAAACTACAATTTTGGAAATCGGAGTAATAAACCAAACCAGGAAAAAGGTATTCAAAACATTGAAAAACGTATGGAACAGGGAAATTGCCACGGGTATGGCAGCAGCACTTATATAGGGCGATTCACTGCCTAATCGCTGGGAAACCCAGCTGATAAGGTTTAAAAAGGGATAGAATAAAATCAGCATCCATAAAACACCCAACAAATTAAAGATCAGATGGGCCCTGGCCGTTCTTTTCGCATGGAAATTAGCAACAATAGCGGCCAAATTAGCGGTGATAGTGGTACCGATGTTTTCTCCTAAAACCATGGCTGCAGCCAAATCAAAAGGGATCCAGCCCTCGGCAGTCATCAATAATGTCAACGCCATGGTAGCGCTGGAAGACTGAACCACAATAGTTAGTACAGTCCCTATGAATAAGAACAAGAGCACAGAACCAAATCCCAGTTCTGTATAGTTATTGAGAAACTCAAGTATCCCTGGATTCTGATTGATGTCGGGCATGTTTTCCTTCAAAAATTGCAGTCCGATAAAAAGAACTGCAAACCCAATAATAAAACCTCCCCAATTCTTTAGTTTTTCCTTTTTTGAAAACATAAAAAGGAAGCCAAAGCCAACCAGCGGCAGTGCAATGGCACTCATACTAACCTTAAAACCCAGAAGCGTTATAAGCCATGCGGTGATGGTTGTTCCAATATTAGCCCCCATGATCACACTTATAGACTCCGTTAGCGTTAAGAGAGAAGCATTGGAGAAGCTCACAACCATCAGCGTAGTTGCAGAGGAAGATTGTATGACGGATGTAATTAAAAACCCTGTTGTGATCCCAAGAAATCGATTAGAGGTCATGGTAGCCAGGATGTTGCGCATTCTATTTCCTGCAAGGAGCAGAAGCGCATCGCTCATCACCTTCATCCCAAAAAGGAAAAGGCCGAGTGAACCTAATAATTGTAATGTCTGAACAAGACCAAATTCCATATATCAATGAAGCTTAAGAATGACTAACCATGTTCAATTTAAAATAATTTTAGAACTTAGTGTTTCTTAGAATCTTACTATAATGATACGAATACTTCTGCTCCCTTTGTTTTTGTTCATCTTTTTTTCATCCCCCGGGCTATTGGCCCAAGATATTACAGGCAAAGAATTATTGTCAAGAGCTATTGACTATCACGACCCTGATAATGCCTGGTCGACATTCTCCGGCACTTTGTTCATTACCATGGAAACACCTAATAATAGTGAGCGAAAAAGCGAGGTTACGCTTAATTTTCCTGCTGACTACTTTAAATTGGTGGTGAGAAAAGATGATACTACGACAGAAGAAGTTATTGATAAAGGAGTATGCAGCCTTGTTGTAAATGGAAAAAAAATAAAAAAGCAAGCTGAAGATTCCACCAATAACGAAGAGCCTTGCGGGCAGACAGAGATGATGAGAAATTATTACACCTATCTCTACGGCCTCCCAATGAAATTAAGGGATAAGGGAACTATAATAGACCCTGCAGTTGTTAAAAAAACTTTTAAAGGGAAAGCATATCTCACCCTCAAGGTTAACTACGAAGAGGAAGTAGGTAAGGATACCTGGTACTTTTATTTTAACCCTGATAATTACGCTTTAGAAGCGTATCAATTCTTCCACGACGAAGCGGCCAACGACGGGGAATATATCATGTTAGAAACAGACAATTTTGAAACTATAAACGGAATTAAAATTCCAAAAAAGCGAAGCTGGTACACCAATAAAGAAGACCGACTATTGGGTACAGATATCCTTACCCGGGCTAGCAATAAAACGGAATAATTTCTCCTTTCCCTTTTATTGCTTTTGGCAGACTGACCTAGATCATTTGATATTCTTCATTCCTCAGTTACCTTTATTTTCCTTGAGTACTAAATAGGGTATTTAAACATCTAAATCATTAATACCATGAAAAAAATATTCCTTGGTTTACTAGCTCTTGGATTAACCATCCCAGCCTATACCCAGGACGTAAAGGTTGAAGAGCTCTCTGAAGTGGTCGTAAGACCCATGAACTATAAATACCTGAATGCAGCCGATTCTAAGAGTGCTGCCGTACCAGTAAAAATGCTGGAGCGTGAGGTCGCCCGTTATGATGTAACGGAAGCCGATTTCTATCAGGATGATTTTGATTTTTATACGGTTTCTTTCTTTATCCCTGATGGGAAAATCGTAGCCGTATATGATGATGATGGTACTCTTACCAGAACTATCGAAAAATTTAAAGATATAGCCCTTTCTGACGGAATTAAAACTGCTCTCCTGGAGAGGTTCCCCAACTGGACTGTAACTGACAATGTGTACCGCGTTACTTATAGCGAGAATAAAGGTGCTAAAAAAGTTTATAAGCTTACGCTTAAGAACGGGGACAAAAAAATGAAGGTGAAAATGGACGACAAAGGAACATTCCTCTAGTACACCATAACCACCCTGACTTTATTTAGTAATTATAAAAACGAGGAAAAAAGGCCCTGCCATTAAAAGTCAGGGCCTTTTAATTGTAAATACCAGCATCAACGGTAAAAGTTCATCTCATCCAGATACTTCCAGACGGCCTCGGGCAACATAGGTCTTATATTTTTTCCTGCTTTATGGTTTTTCCTGATAAAGGTGGAAGAGATCTCCATTACAGGAGCGTCAACCCTGTGAATCTTTTTGTGGTTTTTAAATTCTGAAGGAGTTACACCTCCAGAAATTCGGGGGTAAACATACAGATGGTGCCCCTCCAGAATTGCCTCGTAATTCTTCCATTTGTGAAAATTCTTAAGGTTGTCTTCGCCCATCAGCAGTGAAAAGGAGTACTGCTCACCGTATTTTTCCTGAAGATACACCAGGGTGTCAATGGTGTAATTGGGTTGTGGCAAATCAAATTCGATAGTACTCGCCTTTAATTTCGGATACTCTGCCACCGCTTCCTGTACCATTTGATATCGGTGGTGATCATCTAGCAGGCTCTGCTTTACTTTAAACGGACTCTGAGGCGTGATGACAAACCAGACTTCTTCCAAATCCGAAAACTCCACCATGTGATTGGCGATCACCAGATGACCAATATGGATGGGGTTAAAAGTGCCAAAATAAAGTCCGACATTCTTCATAGGTCTATCACTTATGATTTCTCCTTCCCCTGTTCAATTGACGGTTCAACCCCCAGGTATTCAGCTACCATTTTATGGGCTTCATCAAGGGCGATATCGAGGTCGTAGTTTTTGATGACCCTGTCGAATTGAGGGGCCGTTGCCAATTCTACTGATGCCTTGGCAATCCTCATATTAATCTTTTCATCAGACTCTGTACTGCGTTTTTTTAGCCTTATTTTAAGCTCATCTACACTGGGAGGTTTCACAAATACCGCCAGGGTTTCCTTTGGATATTTTTTCTTTATGCGTAATCCCCCCGCAACATCGATATCAAAAATGACATTTTTTCCTTCGGCCCATAATCGTTCCACTTCACTTTTAAGTGTCCCGTAAAAATTATCACGGTATACTTCTTCCCATTCCAGAAAATCATCGTTCTTTATGTGCTTTTTAAACTCTGAAAGGGTCATAAAATAGTAGTGTTCCCCGTTTTTTTCTTTTCCCCTTCTCGCTCGGGAGGTAGCAGAAACGGAAAATGCCAGGTTGAGTTCAGGCTGGGCCAGCAAGTGCCTGACAATAGTAGTTTTACCGCTCCCGGAAGGGGCAGAAAAAATGATGAGCTTACCCCCGCTACTCATAAGACGTTAAGCATTTGTTCCTTAATTTTTTCCAACTCATCTTTCATCTGTACAACTAGCTGCTGCATGGGAGCATAATTGGCTTTAGAACCAATGGTGTTAATCTCCCGCCCAATCTCCTGACTGATAAATCCCAGTTTCTTCCCATTCGAGTCGGCAGACGCCATGGTTTCCTCAAAATAATTTAGGTGATTTTCCAGCCTTACTTTTTCTTCCGTGATATCCAGTTTTTCAAGGTAGTATATCAGTTCCTGCTCAAACCTGTTGTTGTCAACCTCCGCTTTGATATCGGTAACTGCTTTTTCCAACCGGCTGCGAATCGCATTTAGTCGCTCTTCATCAAGGCCATTTACTTCCTTTAACAGCTGGTGCAACTTCTTTAGTCGCGAAGCAAAATCATTCTCCAGTATCTTCCCCTCCTCGCTGCGAAACTTCTCAATCTCCTTTAGTGCCATTTTCAAAGACTCCACAATAGCCTGGTACTCCTCAGGGTCTATATCATCCCTCTCTGTTTTTAGTGTATCAGGTAATCTTAGCGCCATCTCCATCAGCCTTAGGTCATCTCCATCGGCTATCGCCCTCAACTGTTTTATATACTGCTTTACCACGGCCTCATTGACCTCAGAAGAAGTCTCATCCCCGGTGATTTCAACATAAAGGTTAAAATCTATCTTTCCCCTTCCCAATGCTGAAGCAATCAACTTGCGTAGTTCAAGTTCTTTTTCCCTGTAAGCCTGGGGCATTCTCGCATTCAAATCGAGAGATTTGCTATTAAGCGATTTCAGCTCAACGGTAATTTTCTTCGTGGGTAGCTGTAAAACATGCTTCCCGAATCCTGTCATGGATTGGATCATACTTTAAAATATTTCGGCTAAGGTAATTAATTTCCAACGTCCGAATAACAGCCTATTCCCCTATTTCTCTAATTCTCGTACCCAGATATTGCGGTAACTCACCCGGCTATTGTCTCCGTGATCCTGCAATTTGATGGGGCCTTTGCCATGAGGAGGATTTTTTGGCCATCCAATATAAGGTGTGGTCCCTTTGATCTCCACATGATCCTGGACCAGAACTCCATTGTGTAATACTGTTATGGTACCCGACTTGATTTTCAATCCCTTTTCGTTGAATTCAGGGGCTCTATAAATGATATCGTAAGTGTTCCATTCTCCATTTGGTACAGAAGCCATGGCCAAAGGAATATGCTGTTTGTATATGGAAGCTACCTGTCCATTCACATAGGTGTCATTGTCATTATTATCGAGCACCTGAACTTCGTAAAGCCCCTGTAAGAAAACCCCGCTATTTGCCCTGTTCTGTCCATCGCGCTGAACTTCGGCCGGGGAACGCCATTCAAGATGCAATTGGACGTCCCCGAAGTTTTTCCGGGTCATGATATCGCCGGTTTTATCCTTCACGGTCATACTTCCATCTTCATTGAGGTGCCAAACCACTTCCGAACTGTCATTGACCATCATCCACTCTTCAAAAGAACTTCCATCGAATAAAACGACCGCATCACTCGGGACTCCATTTTCTGCAAAGGGAATCACTTTAGGTGGAACGGGCTGATATACCTCTGTTTCTTCAGGTGTTGTGGGTTCTTCTCCTGAATATTCTTCATATTCGATCCCCTCTCCTTCACTTAAGTCCCGCTTAATTGGAGAATTATTTTTGCATGAAATCAATACCATCATAATCAGCAATACCAGGCTATATTTCCTCATCTTACAGCTTTTTTATTTTGATATTTCTGTAGGCCACTACATCGCCGTGATCCTGGAGTCCGATCTTTCCGGTATGGAATTTTCCAAAGCCCGGCCAGCCTTCAAATTTTGATGCTGAAACCATCGCATCCCATTCCTGATTATCCAG
>JABDQK010000176.1 GCA_013042255.1 Flavobacteriaceae bacterium
CTACGTTTCTGCGATAAATAAAAGACGACCTGTATGAATGGTAAAAAGATATTGTTTGTATCTTCAGAATTAGTGCCCTACTTACCAGAGAATGAAGTTTCCTTAATGTCTTACGAAACACCGAGAATGGTGAACAGCAAAGGCGGTCAGATCCGGATCTTTATGCCGCGATATGGCAATATAAATGAACGGAGGCATCAGCTGCACGAGGTGATCAGGCTGTCGGGAATGAACCTGGTTATAAATGACATGGATATGCCTTTGATCATTAAGGTGGCTTCTATCCCAAAAGAAAGGATTCAGGTTTATTTTATTGATAACGAGGAATACTTCAAACGAAAAGCAACCTTTACCGATGAGAATGGTGATATGTTTGCCGATAACGATGAGCGTGCCATCTTTTTTGCCAAAGGAGTAGTAGAAACAGTTAAAAAGCTCAATTGGAATCCGGATATTATCCATATTCACGGTTGGATGTCTTCTCTGCTTCCGCTATACCTGAGAAAATATTACGCCGATGAACCCCTTTTTGCAGACAGCAAAATTGTACTCTCCGTTTATGGGAAGAGTTTTGAGGGGACACTCGATAAAGACCTGATAAAAAAAGTAACTTTCGACGGTATCCCGGATGACGCGGTTACCCTCCTTAAAGATCCTACATATAATAATTTGTTAAAAATAGGGGTCAATTATTCTGATGCTGTAATTTTAGCAGCTGAAGGGATTCCGGAAGATCTTCTTTCGCACATTAACAACCTTCAAAAACCCGTGTTACCATATGTTCCGCTTCAGGAATTTGAAGAGGCCTATGCTAATTTTTATGACACTGAAGTTTTAAAATAAGCCCCATGCGATTCTTTTTACGAGGTACAGTTCCTGCCCTTTTAGGAACACTCCTGCTTATTGCGGTTTCTTCCTGCGAAGAAGACGTCACAACCATCGGTAGAGGGGTCATAGACCAGAATCCCTTCACCTCAGACGTAGCCGTCTACGATGTTTTTGCCTACAATAAGAATGTGATAGCTGTTCAGACGAATCAGTTGCCTATATATCAAATAGGGGTGTTTAATGATCCTGTTTTTGGCAGGACTACTGCAAGCATTACCACGCAGGTATCCCTGCAGGGTGGTATTGGAAATCCAATTTTTGGTAATTATGCACAGAGTACTGAAGATATTTCTGATACTGACGATGTGGATGCTACCATACAGGAAAACGAAAGAATATTAGATGTTGTATTGTATATCCCATATTTGAGAAACGACAATGCAGATACTGATCTCGACGGAGTGATAGACGAGTTGGATGCAGATCCTGAAGACCCCGATAGTGATAGTGACGGGGACGGACTAACAGATAACGAAGAACGCCTTTTAGGCACGGATCCATTGAATCCCGATACTGACGGGGATGGAATTACCGATGATGAAGATACGAGTACCTTGGCCAACAGGTTTCCGGTTAAAAGAGACCTGGATAGTATTTACGGAAACAGGGATGTGCCATTTAATTTAAAAGTACAAAGGTCTACCTACTTTTTGCGTGACCTCGATCCTAACACTAATTTTCTGGAAGCCCAGGAGTATTATTCGAGTCAGGAGTTTGCACCATCATTTGTCTCCGATGTTCTTTTCGATGGTGAGGTATTGATAGATGATGAACAAACCCTTGTCTTTGCAGAAGATGACCCGGATACTGAAGATGATGAATCCCTGGAAGCCCCGCAAGTGATAGAGCCGGGAATACGTGTGTCTTTAGATCCTGATTTCTTTCAGGCGAATATCCTGGACAAGGAAGGAAAACCAGAACTTATCAGCAATTCCAACTTCAAGGATTTTTTCAGAGGCCTTCATTTATCCGTTACTCCGATAACAGACGATATTATGCTTCTCCTCGATCTTAGGAGTGCCAGTATTACTATCACTTATGAGTATGATCGGATAGTAGACGAGGAACTGGAGACTGACGAAAGGGAATACACCATCAGCCTTATTACCGGTCAGACCAATGCACCCATTTCAGGAAATGCGGTAAATACTATAATTTCCGAACCTTATCCTGCCGAAATTTCGGATAATCTGGATACAGGAAATAATGCTTCCCGGATATATCTGAAAGGCGGCCCGGGCACATATGCTGAAATTGCCCTTTTTGAAGAAAACAATGGGGAGGCCATAGTCAATGATATCAAATCGAGAAACTGGATAATAAACGAGGCCAATCTTGTTTTTTATGTAGACAGGGAAACACTAGACGCCGTTGGAGGTATTACAGAACCCTTAAGGTTGTATATGTACAATGCTGAGACCAATAGCCCGGTTTACGATGCTACAAGTGAATATTCTATTGAAGACTCCCGATTTGGGATTTACCTTGATTACGATGCTTTATTACAGGAAGAAAATGATCAGGGAATTAAATATAAAATCAGAATTACCGATCATGTCAACAATCTGATCCTACGCGATTCGGTCAATGCAACGCTCGGACTTGCCATATCACCAGATATACGTATTTCCGGGGCTAACAGTGCGGTGGTCGATGGCAACTCAGATAAAGATCTCCCTGTTGCTGCAACTCTGAGTCCTTTAGGAACAATATTGTATGGGAGTGAAGCCAATGTTCCTGAGGATAAGAAGCTTAAGCTCGAAATATTCTATACAGAAATTAATTAAATCCTCCTCTTAGCATACCACTGGCGGATAAATCCCGTTATACAACCTAAAAACGAGCGTTATTTCATTACTTCTCGTAAATTTACAATCCATAAAAATGCTTAATCTCTATTTACTATGTGTGGTATAGTTGGTTATATAGGTCACCGGGAGGCATATCCCATCATTATGAAAGGACTTCAAAGACTGGAGTACAGGGGCTATGACAGTGCCGGAATCGCACTGTTCGATGGAAACCAGATCAATATGTCCAAGACCAAGGGCAAGGTGGCCGACCTGAAAAACAAATCAGAAAAGAACATATCTATCAATGGTTCTCTCGGAATGGGCCATACCCGTTGGGCCACACATGGGATACCAAACGACGTTAATTCCCATCCACATTATTCTAATTCAGGCGACCTGGTGATTATCCACAATGGAATCATCGAAAATTATGAGGCTGTAAAAACAGAACTCTCCAAAAGGGGGTACGTTTTTGAATCTGATACGGATACCGAAGTTCTCGTAAACCTGATTGAAGAGGTAAAAAAGAAAGAAAATGTAAAACTGGGAAAAGCTGTACAAATAGCTTTAAACCAGGTTGTTGGAGCGTATGCTATAGCAGTTTTTGACAAGGCAAAGCCGGATGAGATTGTTGTTGCAAAATTAGGAAGTCCGCTGGCTATAGGAATTGGCGAAAACGAATTCTTTATCGCTTCAGATGCTTCACCATTTATAGAGTATACGAATAATGCAGTATACCTTGAAGATGAGGAGATGGCTATCGTTCGGCCTGGAAAGGAAATTAAATTGCGAAAGATTAAAGATGACGCGGTGGCCTATCCAATGATCCAGGAATTACAACTCAACCTGGAAGAAATTGAGAAAGGCGGCTACGACCATTTTATGTTGAAGGAGATCTACGAACAACCCAGGGCGATTAAGGACACCTACAGGGGTAGATTGCTGGTAGATCAGGGGTTGATAAAAATGTCGGGGATAGATGACAACCTGGAGCGGTTTATGAATGCAAACCGCATCATTATCGTAGCCTGCGGAACCTCATGGCATGCCGGCCTTGTAGCTGAATATATCTTTGAGGATCTTGCCCGGATACCTGTGGAAGTGGAATACGCTTCCGAATTCAGGTATCGGAATCCTGTGATTACCGATAAAGATGTTGTTATTGCAATTTCGCAATCCGGGGAAACTGCAGATACATTGGCTGCGATTAAACTGGCAAAGGAAAATGGTGCTTTTGTATTTGGAGTCTGTAATGTAGTAGGCTCATCTATTGCAAGGGAGACCCATGCCGGAGCCTATACGCATGCCGGACCTGAAATTGGTGTGGCGTCTACCAAGGCTTTCACCACCCAGATCACTATCCTGACGTTACTGGCCCTAAAGCTTGCCAAAGAAAAGGGCGTGATCAATGAAACCAAGTATCACGAAATACTTGTTGAACTGGAAAATATACCGGACAAGGTGGAAAAAGCCCTTGAAGCAAATCCATTGGTAGAGATCATCGCAGACGTTTATAAAGACTCAGAAAACTGCCTTTACCTGGGAAGAGGATACAATTTCCCCGTAGCCCTGGAAGGAGCTTTAAAACTAAAAGAGATCAGTTATATCCATGCGGAAGGATATCCTGCCGCCGAGATGAAGCACGGCCCCATCGCATTGATCGATGAGCAGATGCCCGTGATAGTCATTGCTACCAAGAAGGGGCACTATGAAAAAGTAGTTAGCAATATTCAGGAGATAAAGACACGTAAAGGAAAGATTATCGCCATCGTCACTGAAGGAGATACCCAGGTAAGGGAACTGGCCGATCACGTTATTGAAGTACCTGAAGTTTTAGAAGGCCTTAGTCCGCTCGTAACAACCATACCTTTACAACTTCTTTCTTATCACATCGCTGTTATGCGAGGCTGTAATGTGGACCAACCCCGTAACCTGGCTAAATCAGTTACTGTAGAGTAATACCGATATTTTATAATTTATGGATGGCAGTTTCTAATTTTTAGAAGCTGCCATTTTTTATTGATTTCTGTTTTACTTGATTCTTTTTCAGAATGATAAATCTTGTGAGATTGACAATTTTTAAACCTTCTCAGTAATAAATTAACAATACTCAGGGCAGCTTTTTTTAATATTAGTATTCTACGCCTTAAAAAAATTGTTAAATTGCCCGCTATAACAAAGACCCAGACGAATGAGAACAGCACTATTATTATTCTTCCTGCTTATAGGATATGGAATTAATGCACAAACTACAATCCAGGGAACCGTAAAAGACGATGGCGGAGAACCAATACCGGGAGCAAATATCGTCATCATCGGGACCACTACAGGCGCAGTGGCAGATTTCGACGGAAATTTTACCCTGTCCACAACCCAGGCACCTCCTTTTGTGCTTAGAATTACAAGTATTGGGTATACCGAAATTACCATTCAGGTTACTTCTAACAACCAGACGCTGGACATTGTCCTCCAGGAGTCATCAACACTGCTTGATGAGATCGTAGTTTCTGCCTCTAGGACACCGGAACGACTTTTCGAATCTCCGGTTTCCGTAGAAAGGTTTGGGTTGAAAGAAATTAAAAACACCGCTGCCGAATCCTTTTATGGGGGATTACAGAATTTAAAAGGGGTTGACATCAATACGAACAGTTTAACTTTCCAGTCGATCAATACAAGAGGCTTTGCCACTTTTGCCAATACCCGTTTTCTTCAATTGGTAGACGGAATGGACAACTCGGCCCCCGGACTTAACTTTGTACTGGGGAACCTGGTTGGGATGTCCGAACTGGAAGTACAGTCGGTTGAGATCCTTCCCGGCGCATCTTCAGCACTATACGGTGCAGGTGCATTTAACGGGATACTGTTTATGAGGAGTAAGAATCCCTTCGATTTCCAGGGAATCAGCGCTTACTTTAAAACAGGGATCACATCTCAGGAAGCCGCAGGAGATAATAATTATTACGATTTTGGAATCAGGGCGTCACACGCCTTTAGCGATAAACTTGCTGTAAAAGCCAACTTTTCCTTTTTAAAAGGAGAGGACTGGCATGCCAACAGGACAGATGATATTTCCAATCCTGGAGCTGACAGAACGGATCCCGCCTATAATGGTCTTAATGTATATGGAGATGACTTTACCGTTCCACTTAATTTTGATCAACTGGCAGGTCTTCCTTCAGGAACCCTGGGGTCTGCTAGAGTATCCAGAACCGGATATGATGAAATTGACCTGGCCAATTACGGTGCAGAGAGCGTCAAGACTGATTTTTCTGTGCATTACAGACCGTTTGCCGATGATTTTGAGATTATTTATAACGGAAGAGTAGGTAGGGGAAATACAATCTATCAGGGTGCCAGTAGGTACGCTATAAAGAATTTTATTATGCAGCAGCATAAATTGGAATTCAGGAATGATAATTTCTTCCTAAGAGGATATATCACTTCAGAAAATTCAGGAGATTCTTATGATACACGATTTACAGCTCTCAATATTAACAACAGATGGAAACCAAATGAGCAATGGTTTGAGGAATATGCAACCACCTATATCGGAGCTAGGTTAGGAATAGGTACTGGGGTTTTATTAGATGATGCAACAGCACATGCTGCAGCCAGGCAGGCAGCCGACACAGGTAGATTTCTTCCAGGAACGCCTGAATATCAAAATGCATTTAATCAGGTAACGGCAGACGGTGATCTTCTTACCGGCTCAAAATTCATTGATAATACCAAATTGCGCCATATTGATGCTAATTATAATTTTAGCTATCTGACAGGCGATTTTGCTGATGTACAGATCGGGGGGTCTTTCCGTGAATACGTCTTGAATTCCAATGGTACCATCTTTACCGATATTGACGGGCCCATTTCATATAATGAATATGGAGCCTATATGCAGATTCAGAAAAAGATGTTAGAAGAACGATTGAAATTCACAGGTTCTATTCGCTATGATAAGAATCAGTTCTTCGATGGGTTCTTCTCCCCGAGGATTTCTTTTGCATATACTGCCGGAGAGAACAG
>JABDQK010000290.1 GCA_013042255.1 Flavobacteriaceae bacterium
CTAAAAAAGTATTACTCCTCCATGGGGGACCTGGAATGACTCATGAATTATATGAATGTTTTGACGGATACTTTCCACAGGAGAATATTGAATATATCTACTACGATCAGTTGGGATCTTATTACAGTGACCAACCCGATGACCTCAGCCTTTGGACAAAGGAGCGTTTTGTTGAGGAAGTGGAGCAGGTTAGGAAAGCCCTGGGATTAGACGCCTCAAACTTCTACCTGCTGGGTCAATCCTGGGGTGGAATACTGGCCATGGAATACGCCTTTAAGTACCAGGATAACCTCAAGGGATTGATTATATCTAATATGATGAGCAGTGTTCCCGAGTACAACGCCTATGCCCAGAATGTCCTTGGGCCACAAATGGATCCAGAAATCTATCAGCAAATAAAAGCAATGGAGGATGCCGAGGACTTCGCTAATCCAAAATACGGGGAATTGCTGTTTGAACATTACTACACCGAACATGTATTGAGAATGCCTCCGGAGGAATGGCCCGAAGCCGTAATGAGAAGTCTTAATCACGCTAACAACCAGGTCTATGTACATATGCAGGGATATAGCGAATTTGGAATTACAGGGGATGCTTCATTAAAGGACTGGGATGTGAAGGATCGACTGAAAGAAATTGAAGTTGCAACCCTGGTCATCGGTGCTCAGTATGATACTATGGATCCTTCCCATATGGAATGGATGTCTGAAGAAGTCAAAAACGGCAGATACTTATATTGCCCAAATGGCAGTCACTTATCTCAGTACGACGATCAGAAAAACTACTTTGAAGGCGTGATCCGGTTTATTCACGATGTGGATCAAAAGACCTTCTGATCAGGGAGCGGGATCCGGGTTTTGCTCGTGTATGGCTTCGATACTCTGAAGTATTTCTTCGCTGAGGACAAGGTCAATACTTCCGATATTTTCTTTAAGTTGCTCCATGGAGGTAGCTCCTATGATTGTACTTGTTAGAAATGGTCTTGAATTGACAAAAGCAAGCGCCATTTGTGTAAGCGACATGTCGTTTTCCCTGGCAAGATCCTGATATTTCTGAGTTGCCTCCAGAGCAATCTCATTACTGTATCTCGCATAGGCAGGAAATAATGTGATCCGGGCATTCTCCGGCTTCTTTCCCCCCAGGTATTTTCCACTAAGCACTCCAAAACCAAGGGGAGAATATGCAAGCAGCCCTATCTTTTCCCTTATGGCTATTTCAGAAAGTCCAACTTCAAAAGTTCGGTTCAGAAGACTGTAGGGATTTTGTATGCTAACCATACGCGGAAGACTTTTATGAACCTTGCTTTCCTCAAGAAATCGCATGGTTCCCCAGGGGGTCTCATTAGACAGGCCCACATGACCTATTTTTCCTTCCTTAATTAAATCCCTCAGGGTTTCCAGAACCTGATGTATGTTATCCTGCCAAAAATCCGAGATGTCGTGTTTGTATCCCCTTTGCCCAAAGTAGTTGGTCGACCGTTCAGGCCAATGTAATTGATACAAGTCGATATGCTCCGTTTGCAGGCGTTTAAGGCTGCCGTTTACTGCTTCCACCAAGCCATCTTTTTTAAAACCTGATGTCCTGATGAATTTGGTGAAAGACGCTTTCCCTGCGATCTTGGATGCCAGGACAATCTTATCTCTCTTCCCTGTTTTATGGAACCAGTTTCCTATGATCTTCTCAGTGAGTGCATACCGATCGGGGTGTGCAGGTATGGGATAAAGTTCAGCCGTATCAAAGAAATTGACCCCCTGCTCTACCGCATAATCCATCTGCGAATGACCTTCAGCTTCGGTATTTTGTTTTCCCCATGTCATGGTACCTAAGCAGATCTTGCTCACTTCAAGGGAAGTATGTGGCAGCGTAGTATAAATCATGAATCCTTGAATTATAATTCGGCAGCAAAGGTAGGCATCCCTTTGTTAAGTCAAAATTAAGCTGTGGTCAATTCTACCATAATAGGACAATGGTCACTGTGTTTCGCTTTTGACAAAATTACAGATCTTTTCAGCCTGTTTTCCAGGGTCTCGCTCACCATTCCGTAATCTAACCGCCAACCTTT
>JABDQK010000291.1 GCA_013042255.1 Flavobacteriaceae bacterium
AGAGATGAAGCCGTACGTGTACAGATCAATACAGATCCGCATTCTCCTGCAGATTTCAGGGTAAACGGAGTGGTGAGAAATGTACCTGAGTTTTATTCCGCATTTAATATACAGGAAGGAGACAGCCTGTACCTGGCTCCGGAAAAAAGAGTGAAAATCTGGTAAATTTCATAAGATCTAGATACAAAAAAACCCTCCAACCGGAGGGTTTTTTTATTTTGGTATTTCCCTTGATTCGTAGCTACTCTGGGTGGAATCATTAGGTGTAAGAATGTCGATATCACTTTCACCTTCATCATTGGTACAACTCCACGTACAGATAATGGCCAGGATCACCAAGAGGAAATAAATCACATAGGGACGTTTCATAGCTCAATAATTTAGTAGGTATGATTACCGAGTTACTGATTAATTAAAACGTGGAAAAAAACGGTTTGGTATTGGTGGCATTCCCAAAAATAGGTACCTTTTATCGAAAATATTTCGGTGTAATGAAACGATTTTTCCTCTTTTTCAGTGGTATTTTAGTCTTTTTAGTTGGTTGTGATGGTCCGGTATCCTCGGGAACAAACAATAATATTTCAATTTCAATCCCGGATTCACAGAGTGAAGATGCCCTTGACGGCAGGTTATTATTGATGCTGGCCAAAGACAATGACTTAGAACCCAGGTTCCAGATCAATGGGGGCCTCAAAACTCAGTTGATCTACGGGATGAATGTCAACCAGATGAAACCCGGACAAGCTACAGTTTTTGATGCTGATGCTTTAGGCTTCCCTATATCGCATGTTTCAGAAATACCGCCGGGGGAATACTGGGTTCAGGCACTGCTGCATGTGTACGAGACTTTTGATCTGGCCACCGGTCATACGGTAAAGCTCCCCATGGACAATGGGGAAGGACAGCAATGGAACAGATCGCCCGGGAATTTATACAGTACTCCTCAAAAAATCACCGTTACGGATAATGGGATAGAATCTTTAGAACTTCTTTTAGATCAGAAGATTCCCCCCATTGAAGAACCCGTAGACACGAAGTGGATTAAACACATTAAAATTAAATCTGAAAAGCTATCGGAATTCTGGGGTCGGGATATGTATCTGGGGGCACATGTTTTGCTGCCCAAGGGATTTGAAGAACACCCCGAAGCCAGATATCCCCTTATGATCTTTCACGGGCATTTTCCCGACGATTTTGGCGGATTCAGGACAACACCCCCGGATCCCAATCTTGAGCCCGTATACTCGGCCAGATTCGACGTAGAAGGCTATAATATTATTCAACAGCAGGAGGCATACGACTTTTATAAACGATGGAATGATCCTGATTTCCCCAGGTTTCTGATCATTGAAATCCAGCATCCAACACCGTATTATGATGATTCATATGCTGTAAATTCGGCTAGTCAGGGCCCCTACGGAGATGCGATTACCTATGAACTCATTCCTCATATCGAAAAGGAATTCCGGGGGATGGGGGAAGGCTGGTCGCGATTCCTTTACGGTGGTTCCACCGGAGGCTGGGAGGCCCTGGCAGTACAGGTAAAGTATCCGGAAGAATACAATGGATGTTTTGCTGCCTGTCCGGATCCAATCGATTTCAGGGCATATTGCCTAACCGACATATACAAGGATGAGAACGCCTATTATTATGAAAGTGATTTTAAAGAATTGGAAGTTCCGGCACACAGAGACTACCTGGGGCAGATTCAGAGTACTGTAAAAGAGAATAACCACCTTGAACTGGTGTTGGGCGACAAATCGCGTTCAGGCCAGCAGTGGGATATCTGGGAGGCAACCTATTCTCCACAAGGGGAGGATGGGTATCCCCAGCGTCTATGGGATAAAATGTCGGGTGAGATTGATCATAGTGTGGCCGAGTACTGGAAAGAAAATTATGACCTCCGGTATATTCTGGAGCGCGACTGGGATAAACTTGGGGAAAAGCTAAAGGGGAAGATTCATATCTATTGCGGGGATATGGATAATTATTATCTTAACAATGCCGTATATCTGATGGAGGACTTTCTTGAAAGCACCACTGATCCTTACTACAATGGGGAAGTGAAATACGGTGATAGGGCAGAACATTGCTGGAATGGGGATCCTGAGGAACCCAACCATATCAGCCGCCTGCGATATAACAGCATGTACGTCCCCAAAATTATGAAAAGAATAGCTGAAACGGCTCCTGAAGGTGCCGATCTGAAAAGCTGGAGGTACCGGTAAACTATGAAAAATAAAACCAACATATTCGCCTGGATTATCTTTGCCATAATGGCGATTTCTATTGGTTTGTATCCCCTGACATACTTTCTCATTGACCGGGAATTTGGACTGCTTGCATCCAAGAGCGATGCTTTATTGTCTAATGTCATCTGGAATACAGGATTTTATGGTCATATCCTTTTTGGAGGATTGGCATTGCTTATAGGCTGGGTGCAATTCCACAAGGAATTCAGAAACCGAAATTTAAAACGGCACAGGCTCATCGGCAGGACGTATATGATAGCTGCACTCGTTAGTGGAAGTTGTGGTATTTACATTGGTTTTTATGCTACGGGAGGACTCATTTCATCCGTAGGATTTATTAGCCTCGGGATTCTGTGGCTATGGACCACCTATATGGCTTTCAAGGCTATAAGGAATAAGGATATTTCCCTTCACCAGGGATTTATGATATACAGCTATGCGTTGTGCTTTGCGGCAGTTACCCTTCGTATCTGGTTACCCTTGCTCACTCTGATATTTGGGGAATTTGTCACGGCTTACAGGATCGTAGCCTGGCTGTGTTGGGTACCCAATTTAATTTTCGCGTTTTTCTGGGTACGTCGAAGAGGACTTATTCTCGGGTAAAATTGATAGAAACGGGAAAAATGAATATCAAAAAATATATAATACCAATAATTGTAGCAATGGTGTTGTACATCATTGTATCCCTTATTTTAGAAAAGGAATATTCCAGGGATATTCTCATCAGGGAGGCTGGAGAAGGTTTTATTTTTGGTATTCTTTACGGTATATACCTTTTTCTTAGAAATCGTTTTAGGAAAAAAGAAGAAAACTGATACTATTAACAAAAATGCCCCTCTTTTAAAGGGGCATCTTACTTCTTTCAAGTGCTAGATTATCCGTGTTTACCTGTTCAGGCAGTTTCGGTGTGTACCGGGATTTTGGCCCGGTTTTTTAATAACCAGGCTTCAAAGGTTTGAAGTTCAGGGTTGAGCTTTCGCGACTCATCTACGTTTCTGGCCTTGCGGAATATTGATTCAAATTGGGTTTTGAACTGGTACATATTTCCCAGGTCTTCTGCTCCGGGGAATCCAAAGGATCGGTACATTTCAGGTGGCACGGCATTGTATTTCACTTTTTTGCCCAGTACT
>JABDQK010000292.1 GCA_013042255.1 Flavobacteriaceae bacterium
AACCCGGGCTGTGTTATCTTGATATTGTTCGCGATCTACGGGAGGCTGTTGAAGTTCCCCTGGCGGTATATCAGGTTTCCGGAGAATATGCCATGCTGAAGGCAGCAGCTGAGAAAGGCTGGTTAGATCACGATTCGGTGATGCTTGAACAACTTATCTCAATTAAAAGAGCCGGAGCCAATATCATAGCTACTTATTTTGCAAAGGAGGCGGCATCACTTCTTGACTAAGGATCCCGTTTTGCCTAAGCGGATGCAATAGCCTACAACATTTAAGGACATGATTCCCAGATACACCATTTCTACATTTATTATACTATTTAGTATATTATTTATTGGAAGAGCTCAGCCTCATGAAAATGAGGTCCTTACCCATATAACAGATAGGGCGGATTCAATTATAACAAACGGTATTAAAAATAAAGCCTTTCCGGGAGCTCAAATACTGGTTGCGGTAAAAGGCAAAGTACTCCTTCATAAAACCTACGGTTATCACACCTATGATAGCCTGCTTCCAGTGCAGAAAACAGATTTTTATGACCTGGCATCGGTTACGAAAATACTCGGACCTTTACCTCTTTTGATGAAACTGGTGGACGAAGAACGTCTCGATCTCGATGCTCCTTTTTCAAAGTACTGGCCCTCCTGGCGTAATCAAAAAGATAAAAAAGGGATAACGCTCAGAGAGATTCTAAGTCATCAGGCAGGACTTACCCCATATATTGTCTTTTTAAATGAAGTATTGGACAAAGAAGGGTTAAAACACAGGTTTATTAGGGAAATGCCTGATCGCCGCTTTCAAAGTCAGGCCTATGAGGATATTTGGGTCAGAAATACTTTTGAAAACAGGATCTTCAGAAGAATAAAACACTCCAAGGTGAGCGAAAAGAAGGAATATGTATATTCCGGACTGGCTTTCCTCCTCTTTCCCGAACTTATTGAGAATCTAACCGGAAATTCTTATACCTATATGTTAAAAAAAGAATTCCTGTTTCCCCTCAATATCCCTTCTCTGGGTTACTTGCCTGAAAAGAAGGGCTTTCCCAACCCGATTATTCCTACAGAATTTGATTCCCTTTACCGCAAAACACTCGTTCAGGGTTGGGTGCATGATGAAAATGCATCTTTGTTCGGCGGTATCTCGGGTAATGCCGGTTTGTTTGGAACCGCCAGAGACCTATATCGTTTTATGCAAATGTATCAGAACTATGGCGTGCTGGATGGCCGGCGGTATCTAAGCGAAGAGACGGTGAAAGAATTTACACGGGTGCAGTATCCGGAGAACAATAACCGCAGAGGGCTTGGTTTTGATAAACCGCTTCTAGACAATGCACAGAAAGATATTACAGAAGCCTATCCCGCGCCTTCGGCTAGTGCAGAAAGCTTCGGACATAGCGGATTTACAGGTACTTTCGTATGGGCAGATCCTAAATACCAATTGGTATTTATATTTCTGTCAAATCGGGTCTATCCCAGTCGGGATCACAGACAATTGTACGAATTGAATATCCGTACCTCCCTTCACCAATTGTTTTACGACTACCTGGAGCAACATTAAACCTTCTTTTTTGTACCTTAACAAGTAATCTGTTAAACATCCAATTATACACCAAAATGGCCACTGCATATTTAAAGACACCTCTCGGAGTAGCTCAGATTGAAGGTGATCAACACGGAATATCTTCAGTGAGTGTAAAAGATCATATGCAAATCCCGAACAAAGATATTCCTGAAGAACTGGAAGATGCCATTTATCAATTAGAGGAATATTTTAACGGCAGTAGAAAACAGTTCGATCTTCCGCTTAATCCCAAAGGAACCGACTTCCAGAAAAAGGTATGGGAAGAACTTTCTCAAATCCCTTATGGAAAATCAATTTCTTACCTGGATCTGTCCAAAAAAATAGGTGACCCCAAAGCGATTCGAGCGGTAGCAGCAGCCAATGGAAAGAACCCTCTCTGGATCATTGTCCCATGCCACAGAGTGATAGGCAGTAATGGAGATCTCGTAGGTTATGCAGGTGGATTAGAACGGAAAAAATGGCTTTTAAACCACGAAAGTACTTCGAAGCAACAATCCCTCTTCCCAGTGGAACAAACTAACCGGTTTCTATAATAACATCGATTCCCTTAAAATTTCAATTTTGTGACTTTTAATCGAAGATTTTAGTCATTTGCTTCTGAAGTAGCAAATACTACGCTACTTCTAAAGAAATGTAAACCGACTACCCGGTCGGAAACAGGAATTTATGGCTTTACGAAGTAAGTTGGGACAAAAGGTAGCTCTATCCGACTCAATAATTGTCCTGATTTAGATATAATAAGCACCCCTCCCCTGAGCTCGATTTGTGAACTTGCATCGGCATAGCCCATCAGGAATACCTCGGCTTCATTATAGTAGCGCAAAGCTGTCAGGGCTAGGGTAAACTGAGTTTCCAATTCTACCTGCTGAACGATCCCCAGAATATCCACTATGAAATTCTCATTGGTTACAAAGTCGAAATAAGCCGGGCCAAAAGGTATTTCAGAAGGCTGAGCCAGGTAATTCGTATAAAACAAAGTGGTGTCAAAAACGTCTCCCTGTAATGGCCCCGGGGGAAGAAATTCATTCAAGCTAAAGGTAAATTCGTTTATTTCATTCAGCGTCTCAATGTCCAGAACATAATACACAAAGTCAGAATTTCCCAGACCTACAAGAATTCCAAGGTTCCCCAATTCATCTATTAGTAAATTGGGAATCCCCGGGCCATAGTCGAGCGTAATCATAACATTCCTGGTTTCAGTATTGTATACAACGATCTTATAATTCCCGGCTTCATCCTTATAGGTAATAAAAAGTCGTTGCCGGAAGTACAAAGGATCATAGGCCTGCTGAATATTAAAGTCGAGCGAAAGATCCGTAAAACTCCCATCCGTAGGGTCGAGAGTCCGCAATCCAAAATTACGGCTCCCTTTGGGGCTGTAATACCCCAGGAATAGGAGGTCCTCTGAATTCGTGCCCCAGGTAATGGAACGCTCATCCGATACAGTATAAAAATTGAGATAGGAGGCAGACTGCCCTGTCAGCGTATTTTGTTGTATGAGGGAAAAGTTATCAGCAGAGAAACTGTAAAAGGAAACCACCTCAGCTACCTGTCTCAGTGTAAGATAAAAGGGATCTACACCCAAAGTCTGGGTAAGGTTTATCTCCGTACCGCTTTCCGCGCTGGCATTGTAGGTATATTGGTAGATGTTATCGGCGTCTTCGCCAATCAAACGAAAATTTGGCAGTATCACTTGTTCCTCCTCAGTTCCGGGAGAACTGTCCCTGGAACAGGAAACAGTCAGGAAAACAAGCAGGCAAAAGCCTGTTCTAAGGAAATATTTCATGCAATTTTTTCTTAAAAATACGCATTCTGAAGTAAGGGTATGGAAAATGAAGGCTCGTTTCGGGGAAATGCATTCTCTTTGTAAGGAATATCATTGCCACTATGCTTTAAATATTGGAATCTTGAGTTGAAGGAGATATCTTTCTGATAATTCGAAATATTTTATGAAAACACTGCAAAGAATTGATCTGGAGAACATACTGTTTCTGGATATAGAAACGGTTCCTGAGGTTTCCGAATTTGAGCAGCTCGACGAGAGTAAACAAAAACTTTGGGACCATAAATCCCAATACAAAAGGGCAGAAGGGGTTACGGCTGAAGAATTCTACGAAAATGCAGGAATCTGGGCCGAATTTGGAAAGATCATTTGTATTTCGGTAGGGTATTTCCATTTGAAAGGCGACTTGAGGAAATTTCGTGTCACTACCTATCACGGGGAGGAAGAGAAGTTGCTGAAAGAATTTCGTGCCTTGTTGGAAGGACACTTCAAACCAACAAAATACCTGCTATGTGCCCATAATGGGAAAGAGTTCGACTTTCCCTATATCGCGCGACGGATGATCATCCACGGTATCTCGCTGCCCGAAAAGCTTAATCATTTTGGGAAAAAGCCCTGGGAAGTACCCCATCTTGACACGATGGAATTATGGAAATTCGGCGATTTTAAACACTATACCTCGCTGAAACTAATGGCAAACGTATTGGGAATTCCTTCTCCCAAGGAAGACATTGACGGTAGTATGGTGCGGGAAGTGTATTATAAGGATAAAGACCTCGATCGAATCATTTTATATTGCGAAAGGGACGTGATCACGGTTGCCCAGGTTTTCCTCCGACTGCGAAATGAGACATTACTGGCAGAGGAAGAAATCCTCCGGGTATAGTGACCGGCCTCTTATCCTTTGGGTTTACGAAATCTCAATTGTATATAGACGGGGAAATGGTCGCTGTGGCCCCCGAGGTATTTCTTACCTACATAGGTTCTGAAAGGATTGCCCTTGTACCGCCCGTGCCACTCCTTTAATAAATGATCATCAAAAATATTGGCATGGGCAAAACTATGGTGCATGGAGCCCTTTTTGAAAAAGGTATTTGACAAGATGATCTGATCAAAAAGCGACCACCGCTGTTTGTAGTTTGCACTTCCCCTGTCCTTTCCGATGAGCTTTTCCATAGGGTTAAACAGCTCAGCATTACTCAGCAAAGTCCTGATACTTTCATCAAAGGGCCCATCGTTAAAATCCCCCATAATAAAGTAATTGGGATCCTTGTCCCTCTCCTCTATCATTCCCATTTTTTGGTGGATGGTCTTTGCAGCCTTGATACGCTTATATGCGGTTTCTGTTGCCCCATCCCGCCTTGAAGGCCAGTGGTTGACAAATATATGCTGCGGTTCTCCATGGAGCTTTCCATAGACGTATAGAATGTCCCTTGTGGCATCAGGCCGTCCATCCGGATTATTTACATCCAGGTGAATATTCTCAGAGGATATAACTTCAAAATGCCCTGGATGGTATAGTAGAGCTGTATCTATACCCCGTTCATCAGGGGAATCGTAATGTACGTATTTATACCCCATTTCCCTGAGTGCTTTTGTCCCGAGCATTTCGCGGATAACCAGTTTATTTTCCAATTCCGCGAGGCCTACAAGAACCGGTGGGTGCTTACTGGTTC
>JABDQK010000299.1 GCA_013042255.1 Flavobacteriaceae bacterium
ATTCAGGCCCGGATCAATTAAAAGGGAAAATCCGGTTCGTTTGATCAAGAGACTTGGTGAGACAATGAAAAAGCAAAAGATACAAGCAAATCAAATAAATCAACACAGGCAGGAATCGCCTTATCCCGTGGTGATTTGTGGAGATTTCAACAATAGTCAGTATTCTAAAGTCTATAGCAGTCTTAGTAAGGATATGAAGGACTCATTCCTCGAGAAAGGCAATGGTTATGGAACTACCTTATCATTTAAAATTCTTCCTTTTAGGATCGATTATGTTTTAGTTGATAATACATTTGAAGTCATTGAACATAAAAACTACGACGTGGTCCTTTCTGACCATTATCCAATTAAAGCTAAATTCCGCTTTCAAAACCCATGAGGACACAATCCGTCCAATCGGCAAGCATATGCAGTAAAAGTCCGATTCCCAATATCCTCAACGGTTTAATCATGAGAAAAAGCACATATACAGCCATGGCCCAGTACTGGTGTAAAAAATGGAAATTGATGCTACACCGGTCAGGGTCAAAAACCGGATCTGCAAATAAATGATCCACATCGATAAGAATTGCGGCTAGCATAATAAGGATCGCCCGCTTCTGATTGCTTTTAAAAAATAGGAATCCAACGGCAAGAGGCAAAAGGAAATGTATGCCGTAATGAAGAAAGAATCTAAGCATCTAAATAGTTTAAAGAAGCCTCCAGAAGGTAATTTAGGGCATTGGGACCTTCGTTAAAAAGAAGATCGAGGATGCTGAGGTTAGGAATAAAACCGTGACGCTCAGTAAATACCTGGGTGTAAGTCGACGGATCAAAAGAAATCGCTTTCTTGGCATTTACCAGGAAGCGCATGTCCCTGATATCTTCGGGAGAAGGGTGATAGAGGTCAGTCTTTTTATCCGGTAAATTCAGGTTCAGCAGGGCGGAAATTGACTCGAGACATCGAAAGTTGTGATCGAGCAGGTAAACCGGGTATTTCAGAAATAAAGGGGCCAGATCATCTTCGTAATATTCAAAAAAAGGGGAGGATCTGTAGGCGGTTTGAAGGGAGCGCCAATGTTGTCTTTGCCAGGGATATTTATTGTCGGTCCTGACATCCCTGTAATACTGTTTTCCCTGTTTCCCTCCCACATGCAGGATGGGGATACTCAGCATCTGCTTCCCCTGATCTGTACAGATATACGTTCGATTTCTATAAGTCTGTTTCTGATAATAATCCATTACTTCCCATTCACAATCCTGCTGAGCCAACAGCGCCATCGTGGCTATATTGGGGAAATATGAAGGGTGCAATAAACAGCGCATACCTGTAAAAGGGGAAATATTAATTTATTTCTTGGCTTTTTTTCTTCTTTTTCTGATAAAATCAAAGAGAAACCAGGCAGCCAGGGCCATAAGAAAATACCGGAAATAAGAAACAGGTTCCCCACTTCCGTGCACGGTAGTGAAAATTCGATCCCATCTCGGCTTCCAGTTCGCAATTCCATCATTGAAATTATCGAAACTCAACCAGATAAAAATGGGGGTTCCCACGATGTGGTTTTCTGGGACATATCCCCATGACCTGCTATCTTCAGAATGATCCCTGTTGTCACCCATCATCCAGTAATAGTCCTGTTTGAAGGTATATTCAGTTGTGACCTCCCCGTTGATGAGCACCTGATTCCCCGAAACGCTCACTGTGTTGTTTTCGTAGTCTCTTAGGATTTTTTTATAAAGGGGGAGTACATTAACACTAACTGGTATAGTACTTCCTTTAGCCGGGATGTATATAGGGCCAAAATTATCGTTGTTCCAGGGATACGATTCATTTTGAGGAAAAATGTTGTAGCCCGGAACACCTTTGGGTTCTATGATCTTTACAACTGAATCGATCTGTGAATTATTGCGCAGCTTCGTTGCCATCTCTTCCGTGAGGGTAGCCTGTCGTTCCCGGTCGGTAATCTCGCGTAATGACAGCCCCAGTGCGCGAATAAGGTCGACAGAAATGCCCTTACTGTCGGTAAGGATAATAGGGGGGTTATTCTGGCTGTATACGGCGTAACCTGAAGACTGCAGGGCCATGCTTTGCTGAGGATTCAGGGATTGAGCAACGTAAGTCCTGTTAAATTCAGAAACCCCTGTTTCTATCAGTAACCTTGATGAAACGCCTTTCTGAGCATAGAGCATATAATCGTATTGAGGCTTTGCCCGGTCAGACAAGACGAGCTGTTCCCCGTTGATAAAGACATATCCGTCTCTCACTTCTAGGGAATCCCCGGGAAGGCCAACACATCGTTTTACATAGTTGGATTTTTTGTCGATGGGTTTTACCACCCCTTTTTCCTTTTTGAAAAAAGCCCTGACGGTATCGGCGGGCCAACTGAATACCACAATATCATTTCGATCAACCTTGGTAAAACCAGGCAACCTGAAATAGGGGAGCTGTGGTTTTTTAAGATAGGATCTGATGCCGAGTACGGGAAGGGTATCGTGAACCATGGGAGCTGCGATAGTGGTCATCGGTGTCCTGGCCCCGTAGTGAAACTTACTGACGAACAAGAGATCTCCTATTCTAAGCGTTCGTTCCAATGAACCGGTTGGAATAACATAAGGTTGTATAAAATAGGTATGGACCAGTGTAGCTGCTACAATAGCAAATACGATTGAACTCACCCATTCCCCGATACCAGTTTTTGGATGTAAACTTCTGTCTTTGATGTGCGCTACATCCAGGCTGTAATTGACATAGTAGATATAAAATCCGAGGGTGAGGATGACCAACCATGTATCCAAAAGGCTGTTGCGTCCGAAGCTGCGGATCGTCTCTACCCAGATTACCGGAAACATCAGAAGGTTGATAATGGGGATAAAAAGAAGGATCACCCACCAGCCTGGCCTTCTGATGATTTTCATCAATATCACGGCATTGTAAACAGGAATAGCTGCCTCCCAGGGCTTTCTGCCTGCTTTTTTATAAAGCTTCCAGGTGCCCAGGAAGTGAATGAGTTGTACCAGAAGTATAAATAGGATCCATTGTGTAACGTTCATATGTGCAACTTTAAGCCTTTGCGGAGGCAAGGTATCATTTTGTTATTATTTTGTCCCAAGGTTTAACACGTCTTTCATACTAAATACGCCCTGCTTTCCCTGAATCCATTCTGCAGCCACCACTGCTCCAAGGGCAAAACCTTCACGATTATAGGCCTTATGCTTAATGCTAATCTCATCTACGGAGCCAGAATAGGTTACGATATGAGTGCCAGGAACTTCTCCTTCCCGATGCGAATGAACTACCACGGTATCTTCCCCTTTGCCATCGAGTTCCCACTTCGAATAATCCGTGGCTTCTATAATACCTTCAGCCAAGGTAATCGCAGTGCCACTCGGAGCGTCGAGCTTGTGGATGTGATGCGTTTCATCTATGGAGACCTTATAATTTTTTGAATTGGCAATTAAACCAGCCAGGATATTATTCAGTTCAAAGAATATATTGACTCCAAGACTGAAATTGGAGGAATATAGAAATGCGCCTTTTTTTTCTTTACAATAGTCTGCAACTTCCTCATATCGGTTGAGCCAGCCCGTTGTTCCAGAAATGACAGGAACACCGTTTGCCAGGCATCCCCTGATATTATCAACTGCAGATTCAGGGACACTAAAATCTATGGCTACGTCTATCTCCCCGTAGTTTATTTTTACGGTCTCCAGATCAATTCGGGCCACAATATGATGACCCCGTTTCAGGCTGATCTGCTCGATCATTTTACCCATTTTTCCGTAACCCAGCAATGCAATATTCACAGGCTAAAATTTTATGGTTAATGCTAGTCCGTAATTAGGATCGGAAGTAATAGGATGATATTCCAGATATGGCTTGATATCCAGGCTGAGATCATCATCGACATTGAATTGTTGTAAATGTGCATCTACATTGGCATCGATGATATTAAAGGCATAGAGTCCGATCGTAATCAGCAAGGCTAGATCCCTGTCCCTCTGATATCGCTCCTGTGCATCTTGTAGTGCTTCATCGGAAAGGTCCGGACTTCCGGGTACGATCCCACTGCTATTTACATCATAAAATTCATCATCAGTAAATCCTGCCCGCCTTCTTTTAAAGGCCGATCTGAACCGGTCGTACAAATCATCATTGTAGAGATAGGCGTAAACACCGGTTCCCAGGGCCCCATAGACAATTGGCACTTTCCAGTAGCGACGATTGTAAATTTGCCCCAGTCCGGGTAAAATAGCCGAATAAAAGGCCGCCCTGCTGGGAGCAAGAGGATTTACATCCTTCTTTTCTATCTTCCCGTCAACAACGATTCCTTTTTCCTTTAAATTAGTTCGCAGGGAATCGGAATCCGTTTTTTTCTCCTGGGCATTGATAGCAGAAAAAATGCAGAAGAGGATAAGAAAAAAAAAAGACCGACTACTCACCGGTGATGAGTTTAATGATTCTGTTTAAGTCTTCTTTAGAATTAAATGAAAGTGTCATTTTGCCCTTCTGATTATCCTGGGTATTAAGGGAAACGTCTGTTTCTAGGTAGTGCGACAGCGCAATTTCACTATTGAGGATAAAGAGGGATTTGTCCGACTTTGAACCAGCTGGTTTTTTGGGAGATGCACCCTTGTTGTGATATTGCCTTACCAGTTCTTCAGTCTGACGCACAGACAATCCATTTTCAATGATCTGTTCGTAAATGTCGAGCTGATCTGTTCTTTTGTCAATATTCACCAAAGTCCGGCCATGGCCCATGGAGATAAATCCATCCCTCATTCCGGTCTGGATAATGGGGTCTAAACGCAGTAAACGTAAATAATTCGTAATGGTTGATCGTTTTTTTCCTACCCGATCACTGAGTTTTTCCTGAGTGAGTTCAATCTCTTCTATCAATCGCTGGTAGGAGAGTGCAATCTCAATAGGGTCGAGGTCTTCCCGCTGGATATTTTCAACGAGCGCCATTTCCAGGGATTCCTGGTCATTCGCAATCCGGATATAGGAGGGGATAGTCTCCAGTCCGACGAGTTTTGAAGCCCGGTAGCGCCTTTCTCCCGATACCAGTTGATACTTATTAAAATCCAGTTTCCGTACGGTAATCGGCTGGATCACCCCAAGTTCCTTGATGGAAGATGCGAGTTCCTGAAGTGCTTCATCGTTAAAATTGGATCTTGGTTGGAAGGGATTGACTTCAATTGCATTGAGTTCCAGCTCAACAATATTGCCTACTACCTTATCCGCGTTTTTATCTGTAACCGAATTGATGTCGTTTTCAGGGTCTTTTAAGAGCGCAGATAAACCGCGGCCAAGAGCTTGTTTTTTTGTCGCTTTTGCCATCACACAGTCTCCTTATTCTTTTTGAGTAGCTCGTTGGCCATATTGAGGTAATTGGCGGCTCCTTTGCTACTTGCATCGTATTTGATAATACTCTCCCCGTAACTTGGCGCTTCCCCAAGTCTCACATTTCTCTGGATAATAGTGTCGAATACCATTTCTGAGAAGTGCTTTTTAACTTCTTCCACTACCTGGTTAGACAAGCGCAACCGCGAATCATACATGGTCAGCAGCATTCCTTCGATATCGAGGTCAGGATTGTGGATACGCTGTACACTTTTTATGGTATTCAGCAATTTTCCGAGGCCTTCGAGGGCAAAATACTCACATTGAATCGGTATGATTACCGAATCAGCCGCTGTAAGGGCGTTAAGCGTGAGTAATCCCAAGGAAGGAGCACAGTCGATCAGAATATAATCGTACTCTTCTTTTAAATCCCTTATCGCCTTTTTCATCATGTATTCCCTGTCATCTTTGTCTACCAACTCTATTTCGATCGCTACCAGGTCGATATGAGAAGGAATCAGGTCCACATTGGGAGAAGAAGTCTTTACTATCGTATCTTTTGCAGCGCGGGTATGCTCCAGCACCTGATAAGTGCCAAGATCCACTGAATCTACGTCTATTCCCAATCCGGACGTTGCATTCGCCTGAGGATCTGCATCGATAAGTAGTACCTTTTTTTCCAAAACACCCAGGGAGGCAGCCAGGTTAACGGTGGTAGTGGTTTTCCCGACTCCACCCTTTTGGTTTGCAATCGCAATTATTTTGCCCATCATCATAGTAAGTTAGGGGTTAAAAATACGATTATTTGGTTAGCCAGAAAATGTATTTTGTTAACAGAAAGTGAATAACTTAGGGCTAATCAATCGCAATAATGGATATCAGTTGGGGCCTGATCCTGAATGATTATTTTGCAGAATCCAAAAGAATTTCCAGAATCTGAATGGCAGCCTCGCTGATTTTTGTTCCGGGACCATAGACGGCCACGGCTCCGGCATTAAAAAGGAAGTCGTAATCCTGTTTGGGGATCACACCACCCACAATGACCATGATATCATCCCTGCCGTATTCCTTGAGGGCTTCAAGGACCTGGGGAACAAGTGTTTTATGTCCACCTGCCAAAGAGGATACACCAAGGATGTGCACATCATTTTCCACTGCCTGTTTAGCAGCTTCAGCCGGTGTCTGAAACAGCGGACCAATATCCACGTCAAAGCCAAGATCGGCGTAGCCGGTAGCCACTACTTTTGCGCCACGATCGTGTCCGTCCTGCCCCATTTTTGCGATCATGATCCTGGGTCTGCGACCGTCGTATTCAGCAAATTCATCAGCTAGAAGGCGTGCCTTCTTAAAGCTCTTATCATCTTTTATCTCCTTGGAATACACCCCTGAAAATGTTTGTATTTTTGCGTTATAGCGGTTAAAAATTTTCTCCAGGGCCTCGCTGATCTCTCCTAAAGTTGCCCTTTTCCTTGCCGCATCTACCGCTAAATCTAGCAAATTATCTGCAGTTTCAGCTCCCTCCAGCTTCTTCTTTGCAGCAGCCGTAAGCCGATCCAGGGCAGAAGCAACTGCTTTCTTATCCCGTTTGCTTTTTAACTGTTCCAATCTGTTTATTTGCTGCCGGCGTACCTCGGCATTATCCACTTCCAGAATCTGCAGCATTTCCTCTTCTTCGAGCCTGTACTTATTGACTCCAACAATGATATCTTGCCCACTGCCAATCCTCGCCTGCTTCTTAGCAGCGGCTTCTTCGATTCTCAGTTTGGGGATGCCCTCTTCTATGGCATTTGTCATCCCACCAAGGGATTCGACTTCCTCTATAAGTTTCCATGCTTTTTTTGCCAGTGCATCCGTAAGGTATTCCACATAGTAGGACCCGGCCCAGGGATCAACGGTTTTCGTGATTTTGGTTTCTTCCTGAAGATAGATCTGGGTGTTTCTTGCAATCCTTGCTGAAAAGTCAGTTGGCAGGGCTATAGCCTCATCCAGTGCATTGGTATGCAGACTTTGGGTACCTCCAAAAGCGGCCGCAGCGGCTTCAATGGTCGTCCGGGCGACGTTGTTAAAAGGGTCTTGTTCAGTAAGACTCCAGCCACTTGTCTGGCAATGGGTTCTGAGGGCCAGGGATTTAGGGTTTTGCGGGTTGAATTGCTTCACCAACTTGGCCCAGAGTACCCGTCCTGCCCGCATTTTGGCTATTTCCATAAAGTGGTTCATCCCTATTGCCCAGAAAAATGAAAGTCTCGGAGCGAAGGCATCGATGTCGAGCCCCGCCTTTAATCCGGTCCTGATGTATTCCAGCCCATCTGCCAGGGTATAAGCCAGCTCTATATCTGCTGTAGCTCCGGCTTCCTGCATGTGATATCCTGAGATGCTGATGCTGTTAAACCGGGGCATATACTTGCTGGTGTACTCAAAGATATCGGCAATGATCTGCATGGATGGTGCAGGGGGATAGATATACGTATTACGTACCATAAACTCTTTGAGAATATCATTTTGAATGGTCCCTGCGAGTTTTTCCGGGGATACGCCCTGTTCTTCGGCAGCCACGATATAAAAGGCCATGATTGGGAGAACTGCGCCGTTCATAGTCATTGAGACCGACATCTCATCGAGGGGAATACCCTCAAATAGAATCTTCATATCCTCAACTGAGTCTATGGCAACACCAGCTTTGCCCACATCCCCCTGAACTCTTTCGTGATCACTGTCGTATCCCCTGTGTGTAGGGAGGTCAAAGGCAACGG
>JABDQK010000305.1 GCA_013042255.1 Flavobacteriaceae bacterium
GTGGGAAGAAGCTCCGCAGTATTTTGTGACCTCCTCACTTAAAGCAGTTGGCAGAGATGAGATTCTGGCTTATATAGATGGTATAAATATTGAATTTTTCAAGCAGCAGCAATAACCCCCCTATTTCTTGGGTTTATTTCACATTGGATCATCTTTTCAATCCAATCTCCTTCGGACTGCCTCGATCAATTCTTCGATCTTTTGTAATTCATTGATTTCTTCAGCACCTAAAAAGAGACCAATTTCATGGTCAGAGCGCTCAAGAACAACAGGGAAAGAGTACTGAGGCATGAATTTGGAGGAGTATTGCGTTAAAAACTCATCCTTATGCAGAAATTCCATCGGGATGTTATGTTCCTTTCGAAACCTTTTCCAGATCGATTTCTCCCTGAACTTCCCATATGTAAGTTCGCAGAGCCTGCACTGATAAGTTTCGGGATTCAGAGTTTTATGTGCGGCGTCAAACAAGCCGTTCATCAATCCCGAATCCGCATTGTACACAAAAAGTAATTTCTTGATTGGATCTCCGGGCACAAATAACGATTTTTAAAATTCTATTTAAGGATTGGTTTCAGACCTCGTAGACCTAACATAAGACGATCTTCCAACCATGTATGACTACGGATGTCTAATTAGTCTCTCTTATTGCTCAGGCATTCAATTCGAGCTTTTCAGCAAAATATGAACAAAAATCCTTCATTGTAGCCGTCATTTTCTCGTCCTGAGTTGCCTTCATAAATGTATCAGATAGCGCCACTAAAGTCTGGTGAAAAAAGACCTTCATTTCATCCAGTGGCATGTCTTTTGTCCAGAGGTCGATCTTAAGCGACTCCTTATTTTTACTATCCCAGACAGAAAGCAACATTGCCTTGGCTTCCTCATCTACAATGCCTCCGTCTTCTGCAGACCAGTTTAATTTTTCAGGAATCCGATTCTCATCAAGAGTAATCCTTAAAGTGATTTCTGAAGACTCTTCTTTTGCCATTTTCTTACTTCTGAGGTTTATAATTTGATTGTTTAAAGATTGTCTCCGCGGGTAAATTCCACAATTCCGAAACAGGAGTGCTCGTTCTTTCCATAAATGCTCTGACGATCTTCCACCCCATATACCTTCCAAGACGTCCCGGGGATTCATTGTCCAGTTCAAGCCTGAATTTTGAGAAAGGTGCAGGATCCAGAAATCGGGGGCCCAACTTGGTATCTGTACTAAAAAGCAACTCCCGTTCTATGAAATATCGCCAGATTTGTTCTTCGTTCGCCTCCGCCCATGCTAACTCTTCTGGTTCGTAGCCTATCTTTTGTTCATCAGACTGCCATGAAAGAAGAAGATCTTTCAAATAAAGTTCTTTTCCATAGTACACCATCTGAGCCAAAAAACTTCGATTCTCAGGATACGGAATAACCTTTTTCGAAAGTGCACTCACAATGTCACTTTCCAGGTATTCTTTCTCCAGCCCTTTTGTAATATACCGGTCAATCCCCGCATAAAACCTATGATCCTTCCCAAGATAGTTATCCAACCCTATCAGGAGCAGACTATCAGTAAGGATGATGCGGTTTTCATAATCTACATCAGTCGTAAGTGTAACCAGGGTTGGGATCCTATAATTCGGGAAATAATAAGTAATATGTTTAAAAAGCAGTGTTAATTCTTCCTCCTGCTCTTTGAAATCTGTAAAAGCACTGTCTACTGCCTGCCTTAACTCCATCTGAATGCTGTCCTGCAGTTTTGCGATCCAGACACTATCTGAGTACTGAGGAGGAAAAAAGTAAGGGTATTTTTGTTTTATCTGCGGAAGTGAGGCCGGGTTGGTCCCAGCAAACTCCTTGTCGAATCTGAGTACATTCAGAGCTACCGATCTGTTTGCAATAGCTTCCGGTATTTCTTTTTCCTCCCTACAAGCCGAGAGAAGAATAAGAATTGCCAAAACCCATACTGTTGTCTTTTGCATAAAAAGTAAAGCCTTATCTGTTTTAATATTCGGTTTACAGGGGTTATTTTTACGGGGCCAAAGTTACAGTATTTGAATTTAAAAAAGCGCATTATGCAAACAGACAAAGTGGTAGATCATATTGTAGAATGGTTGAAGGAATATACCCTAAATGCCAGAATGAAAGGATTTGTAGTAGGAGTTTCGGGCGGAATAGATTCTGCGGTCACTTCTACTCTATGTGCCCGTACGGGACTGAAAGTATTATGCGTTGAAATGCCCATCCACCAGGGGGAAAGTCAGGTTACCAGAGCCGACAGGCATATAGACTGGTTGATGGAAAAATATCCCAATGTCAGCAGGCAACCGGTAAACCTCACCCCGGTATTTGATCAGCTGGTAGGTTCCTTGCCAAAAGTAGATAACGAGGAAGAACGATTTATGTCACTTGCCAATACCCGTGCGCGACTCCGAATGACCACTCTTTATTACTTCGCAGCTTTGTTAGGGTATCTGGTAGCTGGGACAGGTAATAAGGTGGAAGATTTTGGGATCGGATTCTACACAAAATACGGAGATGGAGGGGTAGACCTCAGCCCTATTGCAGATCTGCTGAAAACAGAAGTGTACGAGATAGGTTCTTTTCTCGGTGTTAGTAAAGAAATACTAATGGCACCTCCGACGGATGGACTCTGGGGAGACGACAGAACCGATGAGGATCAGATTGGCGCCTCTTACCCCGAATTGGAGTGGGCCATGAAAATGGATGAAGAAGGGAAAAGCATTGAGGACTTCAAAAATCGTGAAGCAGAAGTTTTCACTATTTATAAGAAGTACAATTCTGCCAATAAACATAAGATGATTCCTATACCAATTTGTGAGATTCCTGATACACTAAAACAACCGATTACCTAAGAATCAAGCTATTAAGACGAATTGTTGGCCGCAAATTGTAGTAAAACCATAAAATTATTACAGTTTTGCCTTAGAAATATGATATTAAAACCTTACATTGCGTGTTAGGGTTATACGTAAGATGTGCGTATAGTATTCAGAAAAAACCAACAATGATCAATATTTTAATTGCAGACAATCATCCTATTGTCCGATTGGGAATCAAAGAAGTCCTTAATACTGTTCCGGAATTCCAAGTTTTAGGAGACGTTTCAACAACCACTGAACTTTTTAGCACCTTAGAAAAAGTTAAAACAGATGTGGTTATATTAGAAATGGATATTCCTGAAATCAATGGAATTGCTACTTTAAGGAAAATGAAGAAAGAGTATCCCGACGTAAAGGTACTCATCTACAGCGGGCAGTCAGAAGACGTTTACGCCTTAAGTACAATAAGGGCAGGAGCCTTCGGATATCTGTCGAAAACCTCAGAATTAGACTATATTATTACTGCCGTAAAAAAGGTAGGTGCCGGGAAGATGTTTATCACTAACGAACTGGCTCAGCGTCTGGCGTTTGATGAAGGAACACAAAAACAGCGAAGATTCTTCAGGAAATTATCCACCAGGGAAGTAGAAGTTTTAAAACTTCTTGCCAGTGGTAAGCGAAATAAAGATGTTGCAGAAGGACTGAACCTGAATGAAAAGACGGTAAGTACTTACAAGTCTCGATTGATGAAAAAACTCAATGTAGACAACCTTGTGGATTTACTGCAGCAGGCAAAAGCCCTGGAATTGTATTAAACATATTAGATAAGATGAAAGCTCCCGTTTCTACATGGGGGCTTTTTTTATGTTCTTTTCCCACCTATTATAAAGGAAATCCGGGTTTTAAGACAGAACCCGGTTTAATTTATTATTGAGTAATTTATTGAGCTGGAGATAATTGACGATTTCTTCCAGCACCTCATTATTATCCTCCGATTCTTCCTCGGTGTTCTGTTGCAGACTGTAGATCCTCTTCTTTATGAGGTAACACCTGAGGGTAAGGATGGTTTCGCTTACAAGCTGAGCAATGGTTCCGGATTTCTCCTTGGGATAAATGTCCTTTCGTTCCCAGTTGTGGAGGTTGTACTTCTCCTCCTCCATCAGAATGGAAGAGATGTTATTGACCAATTCCTGATCCAGGTCGTTTAAAAATGCTGAGAGTTGGAAATCTTCTTTCTCATTCAGCGATTCCATGAGCTTGTAATAGATGATTTTAAATTGATCATGAGTAAGTTCGATCTCATCTTCCTGCAGGTCGAGGTAAATCTTTTCATAAACCTTAGCTTCAACCCGTTCAGGTTCAAGGACCAATTCTCCTTCTTCATTTTCTTTAAGAACCAGATCCTCGAATTGCTGTTCTTCCTTTCCGTAAAGAAGGAGGATCTCAATTATCTTGCGCTCCAGCTCAAATTGCACATCTACCTTGGCTTCTTTAGGGTGCTCTCTGACTACTTCAAATGCCTTTTGCTGCTGCCTTTCCTGTTTCCTGGCCTCGGTATTTTCTTTCCTGCTGATCTGTGCCAGGGTGTTAAAAAGTACCTCTTCAGAAATATTCATCATCGCAGCACATTGCTGAATGTATATTTCACGCTTGATGCGGTCCGGAATTTTGGAGATGCTATTTACGATATCCCGAATAGTATCCGCTTTTTTAATGGGATCGTTTGCTGCTTCCTCTGCAAGAAGGGAGGTTTTAAACTGAATAAAATCCTTGGCATGTTCTTCCAGATAGGCAAGGACATCTTCATAGGCATTATTCTTGGCAAAACTGTCGGGGTCTTCTCCCTCCGGAAATGTACAGATGCGCACATTCATACCCTGTTCAAGAATAAGGTCTACCCCCCGTAGCGAAGCCCGTACACCAGCGGCATCCCCGTCGAACAGCACTGTGATATTCCTTGTTAATCGGTTGATAATACGTATCTGATCGGGCGTCAGAGCCGTCCCGCTGGAGGCCACCACATTATGGATTCCCCTCTGATACATTTGAATAACATCCGTATAACCCTCCACCAGATAGCAGTTGTCTTCTTTGGCTATAGCTTGTTTTGCATAATAAATCCCGTAAAGGACCTTACTTTTATGGTAGATTTCGCTTTCAGGCGAATTGAGGTATTTCGCTGCTTTTTTATCGTTCCCCAATATACGACCTCCAAAGCCCAGTACTCTGCCACTTAATGAATGTATAGGAAAGAGAACCCTTCCTTTAAACCGGTCAAATTTTCTTTTAATCCCCGAATTTCTGGGATCGTCCTTTACAATGGTCAGGCCTGTTTTCTCGAGATAATCGAGTTGATATCCTTTTTCCAGGGCATGCGTTGTAAAGGCATCCCATTCATCTAGGCCATATCCCAGGCCAAAATGACGTATGGTTTCTTCTGTAAATCCCCTCTCTTTAAAATAGCTGAGTCCGACCGCTTTCCCGGGTTCAGAATCCCATAATATGTTCTGGTAGTACTCCTGGGCGAATTCAGATACGAGATATAAGCTCTCGCGTTCATTGGCCTGCTCTTTCTGTTCGTCTGTCTGTTCGGTTTCCTCTATTTCGATCTGGTATTTTTTGGCCAGGTATTTAATGGCCTCAGGATATGTAAAATGTTCGTGTTCCATTAAGAATGCAACAACATTACCCCCTTTACCGCTACTAAAATCTTTCCAGATCTGCTTTACCGGAGACACCATAAAACTGGGAGTCCGTTCATCTGTAAAGGGGCTGAGACCTTTGAAGTTCGAACCGGATTTTTTCAGGCTTACAAAATCGCCGATAACCTCCTCTACACGGGCAGTTTCATAAACCTGGTCAATGGTCGATTTTGAGATCAAATGAGAATTATTAAAGAGGAGTAAAAATACACAAACAGGGACGGTTATAAAAACAAATCCCTGTTTTCTGAAGTATACTGCAATTGCGATGCAACACTGCTATGGATACGCTAATTATTTCTCAATCCATATCGAATCTCAGGCCAAAAGAAATATTTCGTTGTTCTATGCTGGCATCCTGAAATATAGGGTTAAGGTCGTATTTTGTATACAACAATACCCCGTCTATGCCCACATATGCCCCTATCCCGTAAACAAAATCACTGGTGTTGTACCCTCGTTTTAATTTATCTTTTACCCTTTCCCCATTTCTGTCGTACTTAAGTTTTTGACGGGTTCCGATATTCAATCCAGCAAAACCTCCGAAACCGATGCGAAATTGGTTCCTGATTGAGTACCTTATCTTCCTCTCCGTTTCCGTAAACTTTGAAGGTCCGAATTCAAAATAGACAGGGACTACGAGGTTGTCCATACGGAGTTTTGACTTTCTAAGGTCAACGTCAAAGGTTTCCAGGGTCGTCTCCGGCCCGTCGGCGACAAAGTATTGATTATCCTTGGGTTGCAGGCCGTTAAATTGTAAAGACAATCCGTAATTAATACGCATAAAATTAGTGTTCTTAAAGACCCTTGTCCTCCATGATACCCCTAGTTCGAAAAACCGGCTGCCTCCTAACTCATAGGGAGAGTCTCCCAGCGACTGACCATCGATGATAGCGTTATTGATTCCGAAGGCCAACACCAGATCCGAATACGTTCTCCGGTCGTAAACTACTGGTTTTGGTTCATTGTTATCCAAATACCGGATCCCAAAAATCCTGCTGTTCTCAGTATCCCGGTGACCCCAGCCAATTTCTATCTTGGTCACATACGCCGTGCTGTCCTGTTCAGTATCTGTCACTCCTCCATTCCGCTGCATCAGCGCGATGGTGTTATCGAGAATTGCCAGTTTATTTTCAATATTAAGCGCCCTTTTTCGTGCCGCCTCTTCTTTTAATTCCTTGGCTTCCTCCGCAGTTATCTCTCCGCTCTTTTGCCTCAAAACAATAGCTTCCACTTCCTTCTTCAGGGCTTCTTTCTCCTGTAAGGCAACCCGCTCCTTCTGCTGTTGAAGTGAATCTATTTTCTGCTGAACTTCTGTCTGAGCACTCAGGCTTTGGATGAGTAGAAAAATAATAAAGGTCAGGGTAACTCTTGATAATGTCGTCATGATTTTTAATTTAATTTGATTGATGAACAAACTCTTTCCGGCCTCATAGGCGAGCTATGAAGATGGTATTTATTATTAAATTGTGATTATTCGTTTCTGTAGGCAATAGCCGTTCTTACTTTTAAATAGCCGTCCTTTAATTTCTCAAATAACTGGTCTCTGAAGGAGCGATTAACCTCCTCTTCCACATCAGCCAAAAGAGCCAGGGCATCGACCTTAGTATAATCCTGAACAGGTCTCT
>JABDQK010000307.1 GCA_013042255.1 Flavobacteriaceae bacterium
AACCCCGTACACGACGCAAGGATGCATGCCATGCTGTGCTATCGTACCCCGGAATCTTTTAAAGAACGTTTTAAAAGGAGTACCAATGAAGAATTGAACGTTTTTAATGTGGAAAGCTGGTTATTACACCACGGAAGGAAATTACAGGAGCGCTTTCAACTGTCTGCTTACAAACTTACCAATCAACTTCTTAAAACTATAGATATCACACGAAACGGTGACGAAGCATTTAAAAACTTGCGGCAGAGTGAGACCAACATTCATATCATAGGCGTGGATTCTGATCTCTTTTTTTCAGCCAGTGAGAATAAAGACACATACAAGCAAATGGCTCAGGCCAGGAGTAATGTAACCTATGGGGAGATAAAATCCCTGCACGGGCACGATGCCTTTTTGATTGAATTTGAGCAAATGAATCAGCTGCTTGATCCTATTTTCAATGAGAACAAGCGCTCACACCGATATAAGATTCTCAAATTCGGCGGGAATTCTCTCGCTAACGGGGAAGGTATAGAAAGAGTACTGGAGATTATTGTTTCGGGAGTGAAGGCCGGTGAGAAACTTGCCGTTGTTGTGTCGGCCAGGGAAATGGCTACAGACCAGTTGGTCACTATCCTTGAACTTGCAGCCAATGGGGAGGATTACAAAAAAGAATTTGAAAAGTTCGAAAGCTATCAAAGGCATAGTTTTAAAAATGTCGATTTGTCTGAACAATTCAGGGAGCTGGCTCAGCTTATAGAGGGAGTGGCCCTCCTGGGAGATTACAGTCCCAAAATCCGGGATCAGGTATTGGCCATTGGAGAGCTTATTTCCACCAAGCTGATTACCAAATTACTTATTGGTAAGGGAATCGGTGCAAAATGGATAGATTCACGGGAGTTGATCATTACTGACGAAAACTTTGGTAATGCTCATGTGAAGGACGATGTGTCTAGAAGCAGGGTCCTTGAACTTTTTCATTCGCTTGAGGCCGGGATAACTCCTGTAATTGCCGGTTTTATAGGAGCTACAGAAAAAGGGGAGACAACAACTCTGGGCAGGAATGGAAGTAATTACACAGCTGCGCTTCTGGCAAATTTCCTCGACGCAGAAGAATTACAGAATTACACCCATGTGGATGGCATTTATACCGCCGATCCGAAATGGGTGCCAGAGGCGAAACGTATTGATAAACTCACTTATGCAGAAGCCAATGAGCTGGCCAATTTTGGTGCAACCATTCTGCATGCCAAAACTATCATCCCCCTTCTGGAGAAAAATATTCCTCTTCGAATCCTCAATACTTTTAACAGGGAGAACAAGGGAACACTAATCAGCGCAACCTCAGAAGCTGATGGAATACGCTCTCTTTCAGTGCTCGATAATGAAGCCCTGATCAACCTGGAGGGAAGGGGTCTCCTGGGTAAAGTGGGGGTAGATGCCCGGATATTCCGAGCACTGAGCAGGAACAATATCAGTGTTAGTATCATCTCCCAGGGCTCCTCAGAGAGGGGTATCGGACTTCTGGTGAATGCAGACAAGGCCGAAATTGCCCGCAGGGCATTGGAAGAAGAATTCGAATCAGATTTTGAATCAAAGGATATCAATACCATCAATATTGTCGATGATGTTTCTGTGATCTCTATTATTGGTCAGGATCTGAGCACTTTTCATAAACCTTACAATGCATTGATCAAAAATCAGGTTATTCCCTTACTTTTTAATAATACGGTAACGGGTAAAAACATCAGCCTTGTGGTTAAACAGGAGGATCTCCATAAGGCATTAAATGTTATGCACGGACAGATCTTTGGCGTGAGTAAGCGAATTAATCTCGCAGTTTTTGGTCATGGTAATGTGGGAAGCACACTTCTCGATCAGATTCTGCATGCGAGTGAGTCGATTGAAAAAAGGAAGGGTATTCAACTCAGGGTTTTTGCCTTGAGTAACTCCAAAACCCTGCTGCTAAATAGGGAGGGAATTGGAAACGACTGGAGGAAAGAGATCAAGGAAAATGGAAATGCTTATGCACTTTCGGAGGTTTTTGATTTTGCCCGGCAACATCACCTGGAAAATCTGATAGCCGTAGATAATACTGCCAGCGAAGATTTTGTAGCTCATTATTTTGATTTTGTTGAAAATGGATTTGACCTCATTTCGTCAAACAAAATTGCCAATACGCTGGGATATGATTATTACCAGTTATTGCGGGAAGAGTTAGAGCGATTTCAAAAACAGTATCTGTATGAGACCAATGTAGGGGCAGGTCTGCCGCTGATCGATACCATAAAACTGCTTCATCTATCAGGAGAGAATATCACCAGGATAAAAGGTGTATTTTCTGGTTCCCTCTCCTATATTTTTAATACGTTTTCAGAAAAAAATGTGCCATTTTCAGAAGTAGTTCTGGAAGCGATGAGCCTTGGGTATACAGAACCCGATCCCCGGGAGGACTTATCGGGAATGGATGTAGGTCGTAAATTACTAATCCTTGCCCGTGAGCTTCAGTTACAAAATGAGATTGATGATGTTAAGGTTGAAAACCTCATCCCCGGGGAATTACAAAGCCTGACAGTAGAAGAATTTGCTGAACGTATCGAAATTTTAAATCCGCTTATGGAAAAGAAAAAAGAGAAGTTGCAGAAGGGGCAGGTTCTGCGCTATGTCGGAGATCTTCATGGTAATTTGCAGAAGGATAAAGGAATGCTGGAGGTAAAGTTGATTGCTGTCTCGGAAGAAAGCAGCCTGGGAAAGGTGCGGGGGTCAGATTCAATCATCGAAATCTATACCGAATCGTATGGTAAACACCCCCTTGTAATCCAGGGAGCAGGGGCAGGAGCCGCCGTTACCGCAAGAGGGGTTTTTGGCGATATATTGAGAATTGCAGAAAAAATATAACCAACAATACCCACCTAATGGAAAAGCAGCAAAACCGGTTTGAGACAGACGCGATAAGGATACAAATGGAACGATCCTCATTTCTAGAGCATTCGAGTCCTATTTACCTGACATCGAGTTTTGTGTTTGAGGATGCCGAGGATATGCGTGCATCTTTTGCCGAGGAAAAGGACAGGAATATTTATTCCAGATATGCCAATCCCAATAGTTCAGAGCTGATAGAAAAGGTTTGTGCTATGGAAGGTGCACCCGCGGGTTTTGCCTTCGCTTCGGGAATGGCCGCTGTATTTTCAACATTTGCTGCCCTTTTACAAAGTGGAGACCACATTCTGTCGGCCCGAAGGATTTTTGGCTCAACACATTCCCTGTTTACACAGTTTTTTCCAAAATGGCAGATTTCTCACAGCTATTTTGAGCTGGAGGACCTCGATTCCCTTGAGGACTTGATTACCCCTGCTACAAAAGTAATTTATGCCGAATCGCCAACAAATCCAGGCGTTGACCTCGTGGATTTGGAGCGACTTGGAGAGATCGCCCGAAAACACAATTTGCTGTTTATTGTGGATAATTGCTTTGCCACACCTTATTTACAACAGCCTATGAAATT
>JABDQK010000180.1 GCA_013042255.1 Flavobacteriaceae bacterium
CATTGATGGTGCCCTTCATGGGATAAGTGTAAATATATCCGTCATCTATCTTTATAAAAGTCTCCGGACTGAAGCTAACAAACTCATTTTCTAGGTAAACGGCGTATTTTGACCTCGAGCTGTAGAATACGGTTTCCAGGTCTGTATTAGTTTGAACAGGAGTAGAAACGGTCAGGTTGAGAAGATAACTATTGCCCAGTCTGAGTTCCTTCTGAACAGCTGCAAATTTTTGCTTGTAGGCTTCAAGGGAAATAGGATATTTTTGAAAGCCAAGCATTTTTGAGGTCGAAAAATCAATCCGGTTTGTATTAGATCTTCCATTAAAGTCGTACAACACCTCACGGGGAAGCCTGTCGAGCTTCCAGGCTAACGGATTCATTTGTTCAAAATCGATAATAAATAAAAAAGGAATGCCTTCCTTCCCCCAGGCATTCATCTTTTCCCATATTGATTTCATCAGCATGATTTGAATTCACAAAGAAAAGAAAAGCAATCTAAGGTTAGAGGATCAGTTGTCAAATATTGCTGGTGAAGAACTAATAATTCCTTTAAATTCAGTAAATTAGGGTAATAACCAAAACCAACCATAAAATGAAAAAGCTATCAATACTCATAATTCTTTTAGTTGCTATTAACGTCAGTGCTCAGGAGGCGTATTTTACTTCCTATAATTTTATTGTGGAACCCTCGCAGCAAAATACGGTTGTAAAATTGATTTCCGATTATTTCACCGCAAATAAAACGGAAGGGGTTACGGTGTCTCTGTGGGAAAACCATTTTAATGATCCGGGGAATAATTTCACCCATATGATTGTTTTTTCAGGCTCTTTGGATGCCATGGGAAATCAGTATTCCAATGATGGGGGAGCAGAGTGGATGCTATTTATGACTCAGATCAACCAGCATATCAAAGATGGTTTTAGTTCATCCATGGGAAGACGACTCGCCAGTTGGGGGGATATGGAAGCTTCATATCCTGTTCAGAATTATTACATCGTACAGGTTGAAAATTCAAACACATTCAGATCGGCCTATGAAAAATACCAATCCTCGGCCGTACGGAAAGGTTGGATGAATATGTACGGTACTTTTACTACCGGTGTAGGACCTGATGGTGGCTCTCACTGGATAATAACCGGTCACAAGGATTTTAAAAGTGCCATGGGAGGCTCCAGCGCGGTCCTGACGGAGTCTGAAAAAAAGACAAGAGACAAGGCCTGGAATACTTTCAGGGAAACCAATGGGGGTGCTGAACTGGTCAGATCTGGAACCCGTGTCATGTTAGGCATATGGTAAATATAAAAACCCTCTTCAAAAGAGGGTTTTTAATTTCAGTTAGTAAAGGGATCGTTCTACTTTGTTTTTGACCGGATCAAGAGTTTGAAGGTATTCATAGATTGCCCCGGCTTCCTTATCCGTAAGTTGGGTGTAGGGCATCATGGGATAACTCAGAGCTGGCTCACCATCTTTCTGCCCGTATTTTAAAGCTTTAATAAATTGTTCCTTTGACCAATTACCAATTCCAGTTTCTTTATCTGGTGTTAGGTTGGCAGTGAGCTTTACACGCCCATCAAAATCAAGGGGTTTGTTCCCACCAGCAAAATAGCCTTCACTCAGTTCGGGTTGAAGAAAATTGTTGGTCTTAAAATCTGCAGAATGACATGAAAAGCAATCGAGGTTGTGGGCGAGGTATTTACCCACGGCTATTGTATTGGTTGAATCTGGTAAAGGAATACTCTTATCCGGCATTGGCAGAGGTTTCCATTCCAGACGGCTCAGCATTTTAGTGAGAAAGGATGGTTTTGATGGTGTATCAGGAGTAGGATCAGGATTAACCAATGGATCATCCGACCTTAAAAAAGCGATGATAGCATTCAGGTCTTCGTCAGCCATCACAGGAAGTTTGGCCATATATGGCGGACTGTATTGTCCGTCTTTTTTAATCCCCGTTCGCAATAGATATAGCAATTCGGCATCCGTCCAGCTGCCTATACCTACATTTTCGTCCTGGGTGATGTTCTGGGAGTAGATTTCTCCAAATTCGGGTGGTGCATCCAGCATTCTAGTACCTGTTAGCTTACCGCTGCTCTTATCCATATGACAATTAGCACATAACATAGTAGTTAGCTTTTTACCACGCTCAAGGGCCTCAGGGGTAGTTACCGCAGAAAATTCAATTTTCTCAATTTCATAGGTGGGAATATCATTGGCACCGATATAGAGGCCAATAGCGATCAGAACCAAAATGAGGATTCCCATGGTCATGCCGAAATACTTTAATATTCTTTTCATTTTTTAGTTTGATTTAAATGGTTGTTGTAATTGTGATTAATGGTTTAAACTTTACTTGGTAAAATCCCGAATTTATCCTTAAAGCTTTTTGTGAAATAGGACATATTGGAATAGCCCACAGAGTATGCGATTTCCGATACGGATCCCGCCTTGTGTTCGAGCATATGATGCGCCTCATTTAACCGAATTTCGGTGATAAGTTGGTTGGCCGACTTGTTGATCAGGGCTTTAAGTTTTCTGTGGAGCTGTGATCGACTAAAACCCACTTCCCGGCTGAGGTCTTCTACGGAAAAACTCTCATTATCCAGATTTCCTTTGATAGCCTCAACGACTTTATGCAGAAATGAATCATCCATGGAGGTTAGTTTTAAATCCTTGATAAGCAATAAATCTGAAGCTTTAAAATGCTCCCAGATCTTTTTTCGGGCCTCGATAAGATTCCTCATTTGAAGAAGTAATTCTTTTTCATCAAAGGGTTTGGTTATATAGGCATCCGCACCTTGGGTAAGACCTTCCAGTTTGTTAGTCTGGCCGACTTTGGCAGTAAGCATGATGATGGGTATATGGCTGGTCTTGGTATTATTTTTAAGGCTATGGCAAAGTTCATATCCATCTTTTCCGGGCATCATTACATCACTGATTATGATATCAGGAATATGTTCAATAGCCATTCGTTCCCCCTGTAATCCATCTTTCGCCGAGAGTAAGGAGAAACTATCTTGTAGAATATCTTTGATGTAAGACCTCAAGTCTTCATTGTCTTCGACCACCAGAGCCACAGACTTATCTTCCTGCGTTTGAGATTCAAGAAGGTTTGTTTCCAGAGGCTCTTGTTTTAATTCAACCTCCTCGTTTTTAATTGAATTTTGGTTTCCGGAAACAGGTAATAGCTTTAGGGCTACAGGGAGTCTTACCGTAAAGGACGTTCCTTTACCCTTGTTGCTCTGAACCCTGATCGTACCATTATGAAGGTCTACCAGTTCTTTGGTTAATGCCAAACCGATTCCGGATCCCTTTTCTTCCGATCCTTCTACCCGGTAAAACCGCTCGAAGATTTTGTGAAGCTCATCGGTTTCTATCCCTTCACCTGTATCCCGAATATCGATTTTAAGGTAGTCATTATCATTCTGAACAGACACGGAAACAGCACCGCCCATAGGGGTGTATTTAAATGCATTGGAAAGTAAATTGGTCATAATTTTTTCCAATTTATCCGCATCATACCAGGCATGGGAAAGATCTTCGGGAAAACTGGTACTCAGGCTTATGTTCTTCCTTTCTGCAAGGCTTTCAAAAGAATACACCATGGTGCGTAAAAAACCAATCAGATTACCTCGTTCAAGCTGAAGCTGGAGCTGGCCACCTTCCAGTCTTGATAGGTCGAGAAGCTGGTCAACAAGGGTTTGTAATCTAAGGGCATTCTTCTTTAGAAGGTGAAAGTCTTTGTTTTCAAGGGCAGTTTTTGGCTCCTCAGGGGAATTCCTTTCGGCTTTATTCAAGGGGCCAAGGATGAGGGTAAGGGGGGTCCTGAATTCATGGCTGAGGTTGGTAAAGAAACGTGTTTTTATTTCAGCCAGATCTTTTACTCTATTCATCTCATTCCTGGATTCCTGCATGGCGAGTTCCTGTTTCTGTGCTGTTATTGTAAGTTGTTGTTGCCTGTAAGCTATCCCGAAAGAGTAAGCAATGGTCTGGAGTAAAATGCCCACGGTATATGGAGCAAATGATAGTCTTATATAGCCTTCAGACCAAAGTCCTCCTAAAAGTGTAAAAGAGGTAGCTATTATAGCTCCTATACCAAAATATCGTGCAAACCTATCTTTTTGTAAAGCAAGGATAACAGAAAGTATTAAGCCAAAGAATGAATAAAGGATAATGAACTGAAAATGGAAGGAGATGTTCTTGTTCATTACTGCTGGTGTTCCTGCAGCAGCCATTATCAGTGACGCCACTATAGCAATGATCATGATAATGGGCAGTGCCAATATAATCTTATCTAATCGGGGGAATTTCCTTTTGGTATTGGCAAACTCCCGTCCAAAGAACCAGAAAGTAAATAGCATGGAATTGGGAATTAGTAGCCAGACAGGAAATCGGAGCGAGGGAGAATTGCCCAATAGGTATTCTGAATCCAGGCCGATAGCCATGGCTTGAGTGAGTGTACAAAGCAACAGCCAAAGGGAAAACCAAAAGAAAATACGCTGACGCAAGTAGAGGAATTGCAGAAAATGGTACAGGAAAATGATAAAGGTTACTCCAAAAACAAAAATGTCGAAGGAAGTAGGAAACGCAAATAAGGGATGGTAGTTCTGAAATGCCGGTTTTCTCAGGCTGGGGTTGAAATAAGGAAACCAGCCGAAACTATTTCCCTGAACCCGTATATAAAGGGATACTTTCGATTCGGCAGGGACATCTAAATTTACCCTGTTCAGGATCCATTTTTCAGGGATATCCCGTTCTGTTTTGGGATAGCCAACTCCGGTCTTCTTATGATAAAGAAGCTCCCCGTTTACGACAGCATAAACATCCACCTTACCATTACTTCGAATCCATGCAATGTCGCGGGGCCTGGGATCTTCGAAGTGCAGCTCCCAACTTTCTAGTGCAGCCTGTGTTTCAAACGCAATCTTACCCCAATATGTAGCGCCAATGTCAAGATTTTTAGGAAAGTTTTCACGGGGTCTGAACTGCAGGGTAGTATCTCTGAGGATTTGGCTTATTTCATAGCTACCATCCTTTTCAGGCAGTACAAAAAGATAAGGTTTAAGATCGTGTACCGGGTGAATCGTATCCAGTTGATAATATTTCTGATCTTGTGCCTTTGTGGCAAGACTCAGCAGGAATATAAGGAAGGTAATAAGCGTATTCGCTACTCTCATTTTTGTCTTGGTCAGGTTATTTTAGTCCGGGCCGCACCACAGGTATGACAGGTAACGGCCCTCGCTAAAAATAAGGTACTAAAATTTTGTCATTTCCTTTAAAATGATACTATATATCTCTGTGCTGGCATCATAGCTTATGGTATATCGCTTCGGATAATATCCTGCTTGCTGCCAGGATGCCGGCTGCCTGATTTCCTGGTCTACGGAGGCCTGGCTATCCAGGAATTCCTTGGTTACCATAGGTTCAAGAAAGTTTACTTTGGCGTCGTATTTTCCATAAATAAATGTATGTGTAAAAATCCCGGTTCCTGCAATTTCAGGTGAAAGCAGATCAATAATATGTGCGCCCATTCGCGGTACTCCACCAGGAGTTTCAAGATACATTGGAGGCAGGTAATCTGCAGCTAAAGGCGCATTGAATTGAACACTGTCAGAAGGATTAATTAGGTCTCTTTCAGCCATTGACATAAAATAAAAGTGTATATCGAAGTGTGGTCGGTCATAAACATTCATTGGCTCATGGCCATGCTCATTCCAGTCGAGGGTGACATGGTCATAAGGAGCGACAGAGATGTCGGATGGAAGGTCGAGCACAAACTCATCTGCATGCATGCTTCCGGTAGGCAGATTCACTAAGGCACTGGCATTAAATTGTACTCCAATTTCCAAGGGGTTTTGGCTGGCGTCGGTCCTAATATAGGTCCACGCTTCTCCATTTCCTACCGGAACCTTAGAACCCGTAAATTCTGTGGCTTCAATCGGATCTTGAATTGTTGTGTCGTCTTTGTCACAGGAAAAGCATAATCCTGCAATTACGAATACTAAAAGCTTTTTTGATGGTTTCATTTTATTGAGGTTTTTTGTTTCCTCAAAACTGCCTTTAAATAACGGATAGAAGATAAAATATTAACTCAATAAATAACATTTTTGTGTCACTGAAAAGTAGGTGCAACAATTGTGTTAGAGGGTGCGAGAATAGTGCTAATTGCCTATGGGCAATAATGGGTTGTACTTTGAACTGAGGGGGAGTAGGGGCTGGAGATTTAAGCTAATTTTACTACTAATTTGGTTCTTTTGAAAGCCGATCTTTCTATCGGAGGAAGATCAGACGTTTAAATGTTTTAAAACGGCCTCTTTAATTTCGGGATACTTTGTTTGTATAAGCCAGTGGCCCGCATCCAATTCCAGGAAGGTATAAGGGCCTTTGCAATATTGATGCCCTTCTGAAACGCCATAGGGACCTATGGCCATGTCCTTGTTCCCCCAAATAAACAGTGTGGGAACCCGAATTTCCCCAATTTCTCTTGCGTTGGATTTTCCCGAATTCGCACGGTAGTAATTCAAGGCCGCAGTTAGTACTTTTCTCTTTCTAAAAACAGAAAGATAATCATTGAGCTCTTCTTTATTGCTGGATTTCCAAAGCTTTCTAAACGCTTCAAAATCATTCTTCCTGATTGCGTATTCTGCAATGAAGGGAACCACGAGTTTTTTGATGTACCGACTTCGATACTGCTGGTCTTTATCAGTTTGTAGCGCCTTGTAGAATCCTTTTAAATGAGGAACGGAAAGAGCCGTATAACTAATGAGGCTATCAGAAAATGTATAAGCAAGTTGCCACCCAATGACTGCGCCCCAGTCATGTGCAATTAAATGAAATTTACTTTTTCCTAAGGTACTGGCCAAGTCTAATACATCCTGAACCAGCTTTTCAACGCGATAATTCTTTTTCCCTTTAGGACAGGCGTTGATGCTATAGCCACGCATGTTTGGTGCCAGGCAGTAGTATCCGGCGGAGGAGAGATCCGTCATAAGCGATCGCCACATAAAGGAGGTTTCGGGGAATCCATGGAGCAGGACCACCAGATCGTCCTTTTTATTCCCAGCCAACAGGCAGTTGAATCGTAACTTACCCAGGGCAATTTCTTTGTGTTTAATTTTCGGGCCTTGTGGTTTTTCAATTTCCGACATATACCTGGGTTTAAGATGTAAGGAACCAATATAC
>JABDQK010000310.1 GCA_013042255.1 Flavobacteriaceae bacterium
CCCACAAGTGAGGAGGCAATGAGAATAACACCGGCCCAAATGAGCGCGTTCAGGATCAATACTTTTTTCATAGTTATGTGGTTTGAATTGATTTTAAGGTATGCCAGAGGATCCCTGTTGATCCCTCCTGCTACCTAAAGGTACTTAAAAACATTTTCGTTTTATCCTTTATTCATTCACAAACCTGATTCTGGCCCAGTTATGTCCTTTTTTGTCAATGGTGAGTGTGTCGACCTTAATCGTGCTCCCCTTTTTTGCTACTCTAACAAATGACGGTAGCTTGTATCCATTTTCTTTTCTGGGTTTATCTGCGCGGACATTGGCGTCTTTTATGAGGTTATACTCCTGCCCAATTTGGGGCCTTCCACTGATAATTCGGTCATTATTTTGTCCGGGTGAAAAATTTCCCAGATATAACCAGTCCTTAGCTAAGGGTTCTCCTTCGTCAGTATCGATCAGTTCACTGGCAGTCTGCTTGTCAATTTTGTCGATAATGCTAAGAGCATTTTTTTGGATATCAGATAACTGACTTGTATCTCCTGAGGACAGATCGAGATTATCAAGTACGTGATTTACCACACTCTTAATGGCAGTATCCCGATTTCCTATATCCACAAGTACATCCAATAAATGTTGTTTCCCGGGGGCTAAGATCATTTGAGCCGCAATTTGTGGATCATCATCTTTTTTGAGCATATAGATGGCATAAGCCCCCATCTTTGAGGTGGTAATATCAGGATCGGCAATCATTTCCATAAAAGGTTTCATGGCCGTTACGTTGGCAATCTGACTCTCAATTTCAGTAAGGCTTTTGTTGAAAAAGTACCCCATTACGGCGACAAGAACGGGGGTAAGGAGCAGGATGGACGATTGAATGATATCCCAGGGGGTCTTGGATTTTTTCTGTTCAGACATGATATGGTTGGTTTAAGGTTTTTAAAATTAGCTTTTGAGAACCGGGAAAATTTTAAATAAGCAATATGAAGGCCGGGTCAATGCTTTTACCAGGCTGGAACAAAAACAAATATTTAACTGTTCTTAGTTCTTTTTAGAGTGTTTGGTTCCCAATCGCCCCCCTAACCATCCCATTGGAATATAAGCCGCAATCAGGTCTAGGGTTGAGAACCATGCAGGGGCCGGAAGATTGATTACATTAATAATTCCGCCAATCAGGAAACCAATACCTACGATCATCGCAAACATCATTTTTCTTGTTGCCGCTATTTTCGCTGCAAAATAAGCGCCTATTAATGTGCCTATGGCATGGGCTAAAAATGGAAAAATAAAATGTTTAGGTTCAAAGAGAGACATGCTTTCCTTCAGCCCTTCCATCGTACTGACGTCTGCACCTTCAGGCAGGGTAATTACACGTCCGTTTAGCGAAATGAAGAACATGTTTACGGCACTACCAAGCACAAGGCCTGCGATAACTGCCAGGATATTGCGGACAATAGGATTCATGGTTTTTTGATTTTCAGGTTATTCAGAAAATACTGCGAAGCGTATTACGCTGATTTTAATCATTTTAAATGTAATGATTTTTGATCAAATACCCTTTTTAAGTAATTTTCTGATAAGTATGATCTGTCCCAAATGATAATGTGAGTGCTCAATAATGCCGATCAGATTCCTTTGGTAGGATCCGTATTTTTCATCGGCCATCAGTTTTGATAATTTCTCCTCAGGGAGGTTTTCAACCAATGAAATAAATTTTTCAGCTTCCTCCCACGTCCTGTTTTTAAGTTCTTCCCAGTCGGAGCTATTGTTGATGGTGGGGCAATCAAAGCTTTCAGAATCCTTTCCCTTTAGAGGTTCCCCTTCCAGAACTCTTGTCACTACTCTGGCAAAATAATTAATGTGATATACGAGTTCAGCAATGCTGTGTAGCTCATCGATTTTATGAATAGCTTCTTTCCAGCTTAGTCCTGCAAGACCATCCTTAAGGTTAACAGCTGTCCAGTTACCTCCAAAATAAAATTCCCTGATATGTTTGGCAATGAAAACCGATTGACTCATAGTTTAAAAACCTTTTTAGATTTCATCTTGTTGAATACCCAATAAAGTTATGATAAATGAAATTGTTAACTGTTTCGTTTGTAATGATGATCAATTTCAATTTGTCTTATTTTTACTGAATCTTTTACTTAGCCAGTTCAGTATCATCGTGGCGATTATAGCCATGGTAATTGCCATACTATTGAATATAATGTCTTCGGTGTCGAAGACTCGTTCAGGAAGGAAATATTGAATCCCTTCATCAAGAGAGCCAAGCAATACTCCGGCCAGCCAGGCCAGCAGCGCTGGTTTCCAGATGCCGCCTTCTAATTTTGGTCTCCTCCTGATTGCCTTGTGCAGTAGGATTGCCAGAACACTGTATTCTATAAGGTGGCTCCGTTCAGGAGCGCCAAGGCGAAAAAAGAACATGACATAGACTCCAATGATGCCAATTAATACGGCGTATTCTATCCCGGAAGGTTTCCTTATCAGTCCGTGTAGTAAAACAGCAACGCCAACAAGGAACATCCCGAGGAGGAAGAAGACTGCCTGTACATTCTGATCCCTTAATTGATTTGCAAAAGGCTGACCCATAAATAGCGTTGAAAGGATGGTGAGGTAGACCACAATTACAGCCAGCCAGAGATACTTTTCTTTTATTTTGGTTTCCTTCATCATAAATCTGCTATAACCATCCTGTAAGGTAGTAAATTACCGATTTTCTTACTTCAGGCTGGCCAGTTTGTTCTCAATCCTGACCACTGTATTCCAGTTTCTGGTGGTGATTTTTTTCCCATAAAAGCTTTGCAGAATGCCCATGGCTTCGGGGGATTTGGAAACGCTCAGGTCGAGTACGCTGCAAATTATTCTTCCCTTGTGATAGATGATACGATAGGCACCATCTTCACTCTGCCAGGGTAGGGGGATCTGTGATTTACTGCTGTCACTGAGAAAGGTGGTATAAAACCTGATGGTCTTGTCCAGGCTTTCATTCGAAAACGGATTATTAGCCGTTAAATTTAATATTTGTTTTGCCTTAATAACTGTAGTGGGGATTTCAAAACCGAAAACCTTTGAAATATGTGAGCATATCTCATCCTGAAGCTTGTATTCTTTTTCTGAATCAGCTTTAAAAATAATATTCCCGGAATTCAGCAGGGTGATCACCTTTGAATATCCCAACTTTTCGAATTCAGTGCGGAGCTGTACCATGGGGACCTTATGATGTCCACCCACGTTAATTCCCCTTAATAAAGCAACATATGTTTCCATTGGAGATTCTGTATTTAAATTTCGGTATCAAATGTCCTGTACAATAAAAATCGCATTCCCGTTCAGATCGTAAAAACCAAATTCATGCGTGCCCCAGGGCGTATTCAGGCGTAATTTATCTTTTGATATGGTCCCTCTTTCCAAAAATTCTTCGAAATATGGATTTATATTGCTTACGAAGATCTTCATCACGGAGCCAACTACGGGATCTTCTTCAGTTCCGTGGTGAAATTGTAAATGAAATTCCTGTTGCTCTCTCCGCATACCTGCGTATCCTTTATCTCCAAATGCATATGTAAACCCAGTGTATTTTTTATACCATTCCAGATCACGTTCTATATCCGTTGATGGTAAGACAGGTATAATGTACAATGCGGAATTAGCTGTTTTCATTTGAATAAAATCCTTCGTTAAAATAGACAGTATGAAACCGAACGCCTAGCAAGATCGGAAATTTACATGAGCCATAGTTTATATCGATCAAACCACTGTGGATAATAGGGTTTCATTTGGTAAATTTGAGGTACTCTCTAATAAAACCTAATTATATATTCCATGGAAGACATAAAAGACAGGAGCGGATCATCTAACGGTTCAGCTTACCAAGCTAACGATGAAAGTAAATGCCCATTTCTCAATGGGGAACTGCAGCAGGTTGCCGGAGGCGGGACTACCAATCGCGATTGGTGGCCTAATTCGTTAAATCTCAATATCCTTCGCCAGCATTCTGAGCTGGTTGACCCGATGGGGGAAGAATTTGATTACGCAAAGGAATTCAAGAGCCTCGACCTTAAAGCTATAAAAAAAGACCTCACGGATCTTATGACTGATTCGAAGGACTGGTGGCCGGCCGATTATGGGCATTATGGTCCTTTCTTTATTCGTATGGCATGGCATGCTGCCGGAACTTACCGAATTTCGGATGGCCGTGGAGGAGGTGGCACTGGCTCCCAACGTTTTGCCCCGTTAAACAGCTGGCCCGATAATGCTAACCTGGACAAGGCCAGAGTACTTTTATGGCCGATTAAAAAGAAATATGGAAAGAAAATTTCATGGGCAGATTTACTTATCCTCGCTGGAAACGTTGCACACGAATCTATGGGCTTGCCCATGTTTGGATTTGCTGGTGGGCGTGAAGATATATATCAGCCCGAAGAAGATATCTACTGGGGATCTGAAACAGAATGGTTAGGTAATAAACCACGATACAATGAAAAGGGAGAATTAGAAAGACAAATGGGAGCTGCCCATATGGGTCTGATCTACGTAAATCCGGAAGGACCAAACGGAAACCCGGACCCGTTGGCTGCTGCTCATGATATCAGAGAAACTTTCGGTAGAATGGCAATGAATGATTATGAAACCGTCGCCCTGATTGCCGGAGGCCATACATTTGGTAAAACTCACGGGGCTGCCAGTGATGCAGAGTTTCTTGAGGCAGAACCCGCAGGGGCCCCAATCGAATTGCAAAGCCTTGGCTGGAAAAGCAACTTTAAGAGCGGAAAAGGATCAGATACAATCACCAGTGGTCTGGAAGGAGCTTGGACAGATACTCCGATAAAGTGGAGCCACAAGTACCTGGAGAACCTCTTTGGCTACGAATGGGAACTCACTAAGAGTCCGGCCGGAGCATGGCAATATCAGCCCAAAGATGGAGCCGGAGCGGGAACAGTTCCCGATGCACATGACCCGGAAAAGAAACATGCACCGTTTATGTTGGTGACAGATCTTTCACTTAGGATGGATCCTGCCTATGAAAAAATTTCAAGGCACTTCCTAGAAAACCCTCAGGAATTTAAAGAGGCATACCAAAAGGCCTGGTATAAACTTACTCACAGGGACATGGGACCAAAGTCGCGTTTCCTCGGATCTGAAGTTCCTTCAGAAGAACTGATCTGGCAAGATCCTGTTCCTGCAGTTGATCATGAACTGATAAATGATAAGGATATCGAAAACCTCAAAGAATCCATCCTGGCTACAGGACTATCCGTTTCTGAACTGGTAAGCACTGCCTGGGCATCAGCTTCCACTTTCAGAGGTTCTGATAATCGCGGGGGGGCTAATGGGGCTCGTGTAAGACTAGAACCACAGAATCAATGGGAAGTAAACAATCCTGTACAATTAGGAAAAGTACTTGATGCGCTTACAAAGGTGCAGAACGACTTTAATGCTGCTCAGAAAGGGGATAAAAAAGTATCCCTGGCTGATCTGATAGTACTTGGTGGATGCTCTGCAGTTGAAAAAGCAGCAAAGGACGCCGGACAGCATATAAAAGTTCCTTTTTCTCCGGGACGCACTGATGCCACAGCCGAGATGACTGATGCGGAAGCATTTGAGGTACTGGAGCCTATTGCTGATGGTTTCAGAAACTACCGCAAAATAAAATCTTCTGTTTCCACCGAGGATATGCTTGTAGATAAAGCTCAATTAATGACTCTTACTGCACCGGAAATGACTGTGTTGGTAGGAGGGATGAGAGCTCTTGCTGCCAATTACGATGGTTCAGGACATGGCGTATTTACGGATAGACCGGGTACTCTTAGTAATGATTTCTTTGTAAACCTTCTTGATATGAGTAATGAGTGGAAAGCTATCGACTCTGATCAGGAGGTATTCGAAAGTCATGATAGAAATACAGGAGAGAAGAAATGGACAGGAACAAGGGTTGATTTGATCTTTGGTTCTAATACCGAACTCAGGGCAATTGCTGAAGTCTATGGCTCTGACGATGCAAATGGCAAGTTTGTAAAGGATTTTGTAAAGGCATGGAATAAAGTGATGAACCTCGATCGGTTCGACCTGGCCTAAAGCTTAGCCTATCATTTAATAAAATGGCCCCAAAAAGGGGCCATTTTTTGTGAATCAAAGATAGGAATAGACTATTCTGCCGCAATCTGAACGGCAAGTCC
>JABDQK010000325.1 GCA_013042255.1 Flavobacteriaceae bacterium
GAGAAGACCTCGATGCTGTGGCAGCCTTCCACAGCGGAGTGCAGTTGCCTATCATGCCTAACGAAGGGATTAAGGCAAAGGTATTAGTCTGTAACGGAGCAGCAGATCCTTTTGTCTCGGAGGAATCTGTGGTTGCGTTTAAGGAGGCTATGGATAAAGCAGGAGCAGATTATACTTATATTTCATATGAAGGGGCTCAGCACGCCTTTACAAGTAAAGATGCGGATTCTCTGGGGCAGAAATTCAATCTTCCCCTGGCTTATCAGGAAAAAGCTGATAAAGCCTCCTGGGAAGCCCTTCAGGAACTATTAAATGAAACGTTTCAAAAAGAAGAAAAGATAGATATTAATTAAAAAATCAGATACCATGAAATTTACAAGAAATGCAAAAGCCCAGTGGCTGGGTAGCGGAAAAGACGGAAAGGGACACTTAACCACAGACAGCAAAGTTTTGAATAACACGCAATACTCATTCCACACCCGATTTGAGGACGGCGACGGTACTAACCCGGAAGAATTGGTAGGAGCTGCACATGCCGGCTGTTTTGCCATGCAACTGAGTTTTGTAATAGGGGAGGCCGGATTTACTCCGGACGAATTATCGGTGGAAGCCCATGTTCATTTTGAAGACGGGAGCGTAACGGCAGTGACCCTGGACCTGGAAGGGAAGGTACCAGGAATTGATATGGAAAAGTTTGCTGAAGCGGCGAAGAAAGCAAAAGAGATTTGCCCGATTTCAAAACTACTAAATGCTAAAATCACTTTAAATGCTAAACTGATTTAGCAATTTTACATATAAAAAAGGAATGGGCTTTTATGCCCATTTTTTTTTGATCTTTTTTCTCAAAAACCTCGTAACGACCGCTGTAATTCATCGAAAAAGCTGTCGGTTTCTATGATCGCAGAAGAGTTTGGGGTAATTTTAGGATTCGATTAAATTGAATTAAAAAATAATTATAGATATGAGAACACGACATTTTTGGGTTTGGGTATGTAGTTTATTCGTTTTAATAGGCTGCGCTGAATCAGAATCAATGACTGAAGATATGGGCCGACTTACCATTCAATTAACTGATGCCCCTTTTCCGCATGATATGATCGCGGAAGCTAATGTAACGGTTTTTAAAATTGAGGCAAGACAGAAGGGTGAAAATGAAGATGAAGGAAATCACGGTGAAGATGGTATGATGGACGATGATTCGGGAAACCAATCTATCGTACTGATGGAAGAGGAAATCACAGTTAATCTTCTAGACCTTACGAACGGAGTTACTGAAAACCTAGTCGATACTGAGATTCCCGCTGGCGAATACGATCTATTTAGGGTTTATGTAAAGGGTATAAATGTGGTTCTCAATGATGAAGAAATGACTACATACGATCTGAAAGTACCCAGCGGTGAGCAGTCGGGTATCAAAATATTTGTCGACTCTCCTCTGGTAGTTGCGGGAGGGCTGTCAGCTGATCTTTTATTTGATTTTGATGTCTCCAGGTCATTTGTGGCCAGGGGGAATATCAAAAGACCCGAATCTTTTAACGGATTTAACTTTAAGCCGGTAATCAAAGTAAGTAACCTAACTACGGCCGGTACCATACAAGGCTTGGTGACAAGCCTTGTTGATGCGGAATCTGTCCCTCTGAAAGGTGTTCAGATTTCAGTTCTGAGGGAAGGCGAAGTAGTTACCAGTTCCTTTTCTGATGAGACGGGAGGCTATATGATTCTTGGAATTGATGCTGGTTACTATGAAGTTATGGCCCAGTTGGAAGGGTATATAAGTCAGTCCGTAGAAATGGTATCTGTGGTTTCCGGAAATTCGACAAGGGTTGATTTTGAAATGGAACTGACAGAGTAGATTGTCTTTTAAACATAAAGGTAATAAGCGGGATAAAAATCCCGCTTTTTTTATATTTCTTAGACCTAATTGTAACTCTGATTAGTTGTCTTTATAGCTTCATTGAAGATTACGCTCAAAGAACTCATTCAGAGTTCTGATCAATGCCATACCTATCATGTTGGGAGAAGAAAATCAACGGGATAAATTTTTATTGGGTATTTTGACACCATGAATTGACGAAATTAAAATTTCAGACATGAGTTTAAAAGGACAAAATATACTGGTTACAGGGGCATCTAAAGGAATCGGATTTGCCATTGCTGAAGAACTGCTAAGGCAGGGGGCCAGGGTAGGAGTGCATTATTATTCAGGAAAAGAACAAGCCAATGGCCTGGTGGCTAAATACGGTTCGGACAGGGCAAGAGCCCTGCAGGCTGATCTTTCCGACAGCGATACCGTACCTCAGTTATTTCAAAAGGCTTTGGACTTTCTTGGAAGCTTAGATTCTATTGTGTTAAACGCGGGGGTTTTCACCCCTCATTCAACCGACATGGAAGTAGATGATTGGTTTAAAATATGGAAGCAAACCCTCGCGGTAAATCTCGATTCGGCAGGATTACTGACAAAACTCGCCCTTGACCACTACAAAGAACAAAAAGAAGGCAGATTGATCTATATAGGTAGCAGAGCTGCCTTCAGGGGAGAAACAGAAGAATACCTGGCATATGCGGCATCAAAAGGAGGATTGACCTCCCTGGCACGTAGTGTTGCCAGATCCTTTGGAAAGTCAAATGTAAAATCCTTTGTCATCGCTCCGGGCTTTACCAGAACTGCAATGGCGGAGCAGTTTATCCGCGAATACGGGGAGGAAAAGGTTCTGGGTGAAATAGCTTTAAATCAACTGACAGAGGTTTCCGATATTGCCCCCCTGGTAGGGTTTATGTGCTCCGGAGGTATGGACCACGCCACAGGTACCACCATCGATATAAATGCCGGGAGTTATATCCATTAAATTAAGTATTCCTGAATTATAACTCTGTTCATTCTTAAGTTTAAAATCATCCAATCGGTAATTAATCTCATCCATTCGGACAAAATATGACTACACTCGTCCGTTTCACCTAATCTTAAAAGTTCTTATTGCCTTTTTTTGCTTTCGAATTTTAACCGGAAAGTCCTGTGTTTAGTACAAAGCTTTCTCAGAAGAAGTTAGATTTTTAGTTAAAAGCCAGCATCGGAGTTTTGGACTAACTGAAGATCATAACCAACCAAACCAATTAAAAAGGGCGCTAAGAGCGCTCTTTTTTAATCTGTTAATTTGGAAAGCAGGACATTTCCTTGTATGTTGAAAGGAGACTTATTACCTTTAAACACTTAAAATCAAGAATGGCAAGATCGCAACAGACCTATAGTAAGGGGGAAAGAGAAAAAAAACGCCTTAAAAAACAAGAGGAGAAAAGAAAGAAAAAAGAAGCCAGAAAACTGGCCGCTAAAGAAAATCCTCAGGGAATTCCTTTAGCCTATGTAGACCATAATGGTAATCTCGTAGATACCCCACCGGATCCTTCACAGAAAGTGGAGATTGAAGCAGAAGACATCGTCCTGGGTATCCCCAAAAAGGAAGAAGGTGATGAAGAACCATTCGATCCCGTCCGCAAGGGGAAAGTCTCATTCTACGACAACTCCAAAGGCTTTGGATTTATAATCGATTCGGAGACGCAAGAAAAGTACTTTACGCATGTGAGCGGACTTATCGATGAGATCGCAGAAAACGATACCGTCTCTTTTGAACTTGAAAAGGGAATGAAGGGCATGAATGCCGTGCGTGTTAAGCAAGTCTAACCTATTTCATTTACTAGCTACAAGAACCGCTTTTGCCTAAATGGCAAGGGAATACCCTATTGCAAAGAGTCGAATTAGATAAGATAGGGGTAGGGATATCATCATTTATATTGATATCAGTCTACCGCTACGTGCTTTGTAACGTGTTGATTAACAAAGTCATTAGTGCAGATAATACATAAGTTTATCACGAGAAATCCTTATCTTGTATAGCCCTCTACATCTTTTCGTTGGGGGAAAAGCGCCAACCTAAAACCAAAAATCATGAAGACTCAAAATCAACTTCGCTCTTTATTCTGTTTTGTTTTCCTTTTAATCAGCATTTCTCTCTTCAGCCAAAAAGACAATTCAGTTGACATCATACTTACTGTAGACGTGTCTCAACTCGGTGATGATCCCAATGACCCCGGAGGCTGCACTTTTATGGCTGAACCCAATGCCGTTGTCCTGGAAAATTTAAATGCAAAGGATTTTACCATTGGAGTGGAAAGTGGAAAAAAACTTAAATGGATAGGCCGAACAACCGATGGAGATGTTGTAAAAATCCTAAAAATCTACTACCTGTCGGGGACTAACATTTTTAATAAATCTAATTTGCGCCGATGCCTCTTCGGAAAAAAGGTCCGTAATAAAGTAAGGCGATCGACTGAGGCGAACATGGATTATACTTACGGAGTAAAATTCAAGGTAAAGAAAAAGGGGCGCTACTATCTTGATCCTAAGATCAGGGTGGAATAGAATCCGTGAATTAGTGAATTCCCAGGGAGGCTACGAGTTATTGATAGTGTAAATGAATTGTAATAGATTAATTACTTATGAGATCTTTAAAATTCTATTTTGGATTTCTAATATTTTTCTGTTTCGGCATGGCCATAGCCCAGGAAGTACACAAGATTAGGATACGAATTGACACTAAAAATGCTTCACCGGAAAATGCAATTCAATGGTCGACAGGAGAGAATACTAAAGTATTGGACTCTGGAGAGTCAGGACCCTTTACCTTCTTTGCCCAGGTTGGTGATCACATCCAATGGGATATTATGTCCCTTACAGAACCGGATGTCCAGATAAATATTACAAGTTTGCGATACATCAAGGGTCCTAGGATATTCAGTAAAAACCTGATCCCTGGAACTAAAGACACTCAGGCGACGGTCATTAGGGGAGGAAAGGAGTACTATATTTATGAACTTAATTTCCAAATAGGAAACCTCAATAAGGTACATCAGATCACTTCCAGAATCAGAATAGGGGATTGACGCACAAAACCAATCACTCATGAGGCAAGAACATTTACTTTCCTTTTGCTCAAGGGCCCGGATATTCCGTTTCCTTCTACTCTTCTTATTTCTCTGTCAGGTTAGTTTTTCGCAAAACAAGAAAATTGCTGATAGTTTGGTATTGGTTTATGAAATAGGTGACTACGAAGATGATGAGCTTATTAGTATACTGAGCACCATAGCAGCTAAAAGCCCGGATCCTGACCAATCCCTATTATACAGTGAAATTCTGCTTAAAAAATCCCTTGAAATAGATTCTACTATGGGGGTCTATAGAGCGTATCTGCAACAGGGCAACGCCTATGAAACAAAAGGTGACCTCAGCGAGTCGCTCAACAGTTATTTTAAGGCCGTAGACCAAATCACCACAATAGGAAACAAAAAGGAACTTGCGAAAACATATATTGCTATTGCGGGGGTCTATGCGGGTATGGATAATCGAATGAATCTTATTGAGTACTATTCCAATGCCATCGATATCCTTAAAAACGTAGATCAGACCTACTATGCGATATCTATGGAAAACCTGGGGGATGTATACCTCACATGGCAACAACCAGATTCGGCACTCTTGCTTTTTGCTCGTTCGGGACCCATTTTTGAAGAATTGGGAGAGCAGACCTACCTGGCATACAATAAAGGAAATAAAGGGCTCGCCTATGCACAAAAAGGACAGTACAAGAAAGCAGAATCGTTTATTGGAGAAGCTATTAAAATCCATGAAGAGGTTGGGAATTACCGCGCTGTATCGGTATACCTCACCGGTATGTCTGACATATACGCCGCAAATAATGATTGGGATTCGGCTTTCAATTCTTCACTGAGGGCATTGAAGATGGCTCAGAATTACGGCCTCAAAGCAGAAATAAGTTTGATCTACCTAAAGCTTTCAGAACTATTTGAAAAAACCGGATACTACTCAGCTTCTCTTAAATACTACAGAAATCATATTGCTTACAGGGATAGTGTACAAAATATAAGTGAAGTCCAGGAAATGGCAAATAATGAATTGGCAAGAAAGCAGATCGAAGTAGACCTCCTCAACCAGAGACGTAAAACCCAAAGGATCATCGTCTTTGCTACGGCAATTGCGTTATTTCTTATTTTGCTCCTTGCCATTGCCCTTTACAGGCGGAATATCTACATTAAAAGAACGAATGCAGTCATCGAAAAAGAAAAAGAACGTTCAGAAAAGTTGTTGCTGAATATTCTGCCTGAGAAAACCGCCAATGAGCTTAAAGAGTTCGGGAAAGTAAAAGCAAATAAATTTGAGTCGGTTTCCGTACTATTTACAGATTTCATCTCTTTTACAGCCCATTCAGAACGTACGGACCCTGAACTGCTTGTCAATTCCATTAGTGTTTATTTTGGTGCCTTTGATGATATTATCGAAAAATATGGTCTTGAAAAGATCAAGACAATAGGAGATTCATATATGTGTGCAGGAGGACTACCGGAACCCCTCGAGAACCATGCTGTAAAGATGATAAAAGCTGCTTTTGAATTTCTTGCTTTTGTTGAAGAAATGAAATTGAAGAGAAAAGACGGCGAGCCTAGTTTTGAAATGAGGGTGGGGATTAATACAGGTCCTGTTGTAGCCGGTGTAGTGGGCCATGATAAATTTTCCTATGACATCTGGGGCGATACAGTAAACGTCGCTGCAAGAATGGAACAAATGTCTGAATCGGGCAAGATCAATATCAGTAAATCTACCTATGAGCTGATCAGGGATGATTTTGAATGCGAGTTCAGAGGAGAATTTGATGTGAAAAACAGAGGCAAGATGAAAATGTACTTCGTAAAGGGGAAACAGAAGAAAAGCAGGCCAACAGTTTTAAGTGGTTCTGAAAGTGATATTTACAGGAATTAAAATTAGAAGATTTAAAAGTTTAGATCATTAGAATTTCCTATCTTAAAGAAAATTAGTTCAGCATGCCCATTTATATGGATCGCCACGATATTCCCGACGAGATAAAACCGGAACACGTGGCAAAAATGCACCAGGAAGATCTCAAAGTACAGCATCTATATGGCTGTAAAGGGA
>JABDQK010000328.1 GCA_013042255.1 Flavobacteriaceae bacterium
TATAATACAGAGGAAGCTAATTCCTTACTTGAGGTTATGGCCTCTCAGAATGACAAGGATTTCATTGCCGCTGTTAACTGGAAAAAGATTGAGGAATATGTGAAAAACGGAGGCGGTACCAAAATGCCAGCTAATTATGCGCATAATGTGTATGATGAATCCACACACACAGGGACTTCTACAATGAAAAAAGAAGTGGTCACTGTAGACCCGACAAAAGTTCCCGGATCAATTTACTTTCTGCCTACCCCAAAGTCGCCCCACGGATGTGATGTAGACCCAACCGGGCAATATATCATTGGGAGTGGTAAACTTTCTGCAGATATCACAGTTCACTCATTTGACAAGATGATTGCCGCAATTGAAGGTGAAAAATTCGATGGAGAAGCCTATGGCATTCCTATTTTAAAATTCGACGAAGTACTGGCAGGAATCGTGAAGAGTGGGGGATTAGGCCCACTTCATACCGAGTTTGACGATAAGGGAAATGCATATACTACCTTCTTTATTTCTTCTGAAGTCGTAAAATGGAATGTTGGGTCCTGGGAAGTTATTGACAGAAAACCTACATATTATTCTGTAGGTCACCTGATGATTCCGGGAGGAAATTCCAGAAAACCTTTTGGCAAGTACGTAGTAGCAATGAACAAGATTACAAAGGACAGGTACCTGCCCACAGGGCCTGAAATGGAACACTCTGCACAGATTTATGATATTTCAGGGGAGAAAATGGAATTGATCTACGATTTCCCTACCCACGGAGAACCTCATTACGCAGCTGGTTGCCCTGCCGAATTACTTGCGCCTAAATCTAAGAAGATCTACAGGCTGGATGAGAATAAACACGAGTATGCCACCCTCACGCCTGCCGACGCACGAGTTGAGCGCAATGGAAAGGAAGTTCATATCTATATGTCTACTATCCGAAGCCACTTTACCCCTGATAATATAGAGGGGATCAAGGTGGGGGATAAGGTATACTTCCACATTACCAATCATGAGCAGGACTTTGATGTTCCTCACGGCTTCTCGATCATAGGCCAGAATACATCAGAAATACTCGTAATGCCGGGACAGACTAAAACATCTGTCTGGGAACCCAAAAAAGAGGGGGTATGGCCTTTCTACTGTACCGATTTTTGTTCGGCATTGCATCAGGAAATGCAGGGCTATGTTCGAGTATCACCGGCTAGTTCAAATATAGAACTCAGCTGGACCCTGGGAGAGTAAGATTTAATTGGTTTTTTTCTGAATGAAAGCGGGCAGCGTTAGTGATGACCCTGCTCGCTTTCCTCTTTGCTAAACAATTCAGATTTAAACACGCAGAATTCAAGAAAAAAGTAAAAGAAATGAAAAAGGCCAGTATACTTATGATTATAGGTCCCTTGTTTCTCCTGGGCCTGTTCGTTTTCCCTTTGTGGAATATCATGCTGGGTGCACCCCAATATCCTGAACCCCTGGGTATAAATATTCATATTGACGGGATACGGGATGTAAATGAATTTGATATCCAAAATATAGATGGACTCAATCACTATATTGGGATGAAAACTTTACCTAAACCCGAAGAGATGTGGGAATTCAGTACCTTCCCTCTGGTGATTGGGATCATGGTCTTCCTGGGGTCTCTTGTTGGTCTCCTCGGCTATTTTGGGAAAGTAGGATACCCCTGGTTTATCGGTTGGTTTCTGCTCATGTCCGTTTTAGGAGTTTTAGGGATGTACGATTTTAATCAATGGTTGATTGATTATGGAACAAATCTTGACCCAAATGCGATCATGAAATTGGCCAATCCTGACGGTACACCCATGTCTTATAAACCACCTCTGTTCGGGAATGCCAAGATGCTCAACTTCGATGTGTCATCCCTTCCATCTACAGGTGCCTGGATGATGTTTACGGGGATGATGTTGACAGTAATTGCTTTTTTTATGGGACGGAGAGCCAGTGTTGTAAAATCGGTATAACGGACCAGTAAATTTGAAATATAATTATTTATGAACTTGAGGTGCTATTTCATTGTATTATCCCTGGTACTGCTGTTTTCATGTAAACCAGGCCCGGAGCCTATACAATACGGGTTTGATGGCTGTCACTACTGTAGTATGACGATTGTAGATAAACAACACGCTTCTGAATTCGTCACCAAAAAGGGGAAGGTATACAAATTCGATGCCTCTGAATGTATGATCAACTTTATCAGGGACATTGACCGCGCTACTGTTGCCCTTTACCTTGTGAATGATTATAATAATCCCGGTGTTCTTGTTGATGCCAAAGAAGCCACCTACCTCATCAGCGAAAACATTCCCAGTCCGATGGGGGCCTATTTAACTGCATTTAATTCAAGGGAAGAGGCTGAATTGGCAAGGGAATCTAACAAAGGGATTTTGTTGACATGGGAAGAACTCAATCAAAAATTTGAAGATTGAATATTAAAAGAATAAACTATGCCATCCATTAATAATTCTATAGCTACTCAGAAATTTGATCAGCTTCAGATTGAAAAGCTGCTCAAGAATGACAACTTTGAAATTCTGAGCATAAGTTTGGAAAAAGGCTCGGTTTTTCCAGACCATACTTCCCCTACCCATGCATACCTGTTGGTCTTGGAAGGAAAAATCGAATTTCATATTCTCGGGGAAAAACACATGCTTGAGAAACTTCAGTTATTCGACTTCCCGGAAAATACGACTCATAGCGTATTGGCGGAAGAGGATTCCAAATTTCTGATCATTAGATAATGCGGCAGATCATTATAATTTTTCTGACTTGCCTTTTCGTTTCTCTTTCAGGTTTAAAGGCTCAATCACTGGTAATTTGTGACCAATGTGAGTTAAAGACCATAAAAGAAGGAATAGCAGTAGCTCAGGATCACGACACCCTTTTAATTAGGAAAGGTACCTACAGAGAATTCAATATCCTAATCGATAAACCCCTTACCCTCCTTGGGGTCGATTCTCCGGTAATTGATGGACAGGACAAGGGGGAGATCTTCAGAATAGTATCGGATAGCGTCACTATAGACGGATTGTCAATTATCAATGTTGGTACCAGTTACACCTCTGATTACGCCGCCATCCGCGTAGTGAAAAGTGACCATTTTGCCATCAGGAATGTTGTACTTGAGAAACTTTTTTTCGGGATATATCTGGAAAGGTCAAACAATGGGATAGTGAGCAATAATAAGATCCTCGGAGATGCCCAGGACGAATATAATTCGGGCAATGGAATTCAATTGTGGTATTCAAAAAATGTGGTGGTTGAGGGGAATATTGTTCAGGGAGTACGCGATGGGATTTATCTCGAATTTGCAGACAATATCAGCATCAGCAAGAACCATAGCAGGGACAACCTCAGGTATGGCCTCCACTTTATGTTTTCCAATGATGACAGCTATGAGGATAATATATTCGAAAACAACGGGGCCGGCGTTGCGGTCATGTTTTCGAAGCGAATAAAAATGGAGCGTAATATTTTTAGAAGAAACTGGGGTACAGCATCCTTTGGATTACTGCTAAAGGAAATCAATGATGCTGAGATACTGGGGAATACTTTTGAAAAGAATACTATAGGAATTAATGTAGAAGGATCTAACAGAATTAATTATCTCAATAACAACTTTGTTGAAAATGGATGGGCTGTTAAAATTATGGGTGCCTGTTATACCAATACCTTCAGGAATAATAACTTTATTTACAATTCCTTTGACATCTCTTATAACAGCAAGTTGAATGACAATGTTTTTGACCAAAACTATTGGAGTGATTATACGGGCTATGATCTAGACAGGGATGGTATAGGAGATGTTCCTTACAGGCCTGTAAAACTCTTTTCATACATTGTAAATCGAAGTCCGGAAACCATAGTGCTTTTACGGAGTTTATTTATGGATATAATAGATTTTTCAGAAAAGGTATCTCCGGTGTTTACACCAGATAAACTGGCCGATACCCGCCCGTTAATGAAGAAAAAAATATGATACGCGTAGAAAATCTGCATAAGAAATACGGGAGAAATGAAGTGCTGAAAGGGCTCGACCTTCAAATTAATTCCGGGGGAATACTGGCTGTTCTCGGACCAAATGGCTCGGGGAAGACCACTCTCATCAAATGTATTTTAGGCATGGTTCTCCCTAACAAAGGAGACATACACGTACTAGACATGCCGGTAAAGAATAATTGGAAGTATCGCAGCCAGATCAATTATTTACCGCAGATCGCAGATTTTCCAGGAAATATCCGGGTAAAGGAATTGTTTAGTATGATTAAGGATCTGCGGCAACAAACCGACAGGAAGGAAGATCTGATTGCTCTTTTTGGTCTTCAGCCATTTCTCAATAAAAAACTGTCAACTTTATCAGGGGGTACCAAACAAAAGGTAAATATTGTTCTGGCATTTATGTTCGACAGCCCTCTCATTATACTTGACGAACCTACGAATGGTTTAGACCCGGCCGCCCTTATCTCGCTTAAGAAACTGATCAGGGAAGAGAAGGAAAAAGGAAGCACAATTCTGATCACCTCGCACATAATGCAATTTGTGGAAGAAATTGCAGAAGAGATAATTTACCTGCTGGAAGGTAAGATCTATTTTGAAGGCAGTATTGCTTCCCTAAAAAAATCGACAGGAAAATCAAATTTTGAACATGCCATTGCGGCAATAGCAACAACATCGATCGATGGGTAAAATTTTAAAATACAGTTTTTACGACCTGATCAGAAGCCGATGGAGCTATATTTATTTCATGTTCTATCTGCTGCTGGGATTTGTCTTGTTTTTCCTCAATAACGACGTATCAAAAGCTGTAATCACCCTGATGAATATTATTATTGTCCTGGTGCCGCTTATCGGAACTATTTTTGGCGTGATGTACTATTACAACTCCAGGGAATTCACGGAGCTACTCCTGGCACAGCCTATCAAAAGATCCTCTATCTTCCTCGGACAGTATTTCGGGGTTGCCTCCTCTCTAACATTAAGCCTTGTTCTGGGTTTAGGGATTCCTTTTGTGCTTTATGGTCTTTTCAGAAGTGATGCCATTTTTGATTTTTCCCTGCTGTTAATCACAGGAGCATTTCTCACGCTAATTTTTACGGCTTTGTCCTTTAATATTGCCCTCTCTAACGAGAATAAGATCAAAGGTTTTGGTTATTCCGTTTTACTTTGGCTCTTTATGGCCGTGATTTACGATGGACTGTTCCTGATCACCCTCATTCTTTTTGAGGAGTATCCACTAGACACTTTCTCCCTGGTAGCTACCATGTTCAATCCCATTGACTTGTCGAGAACCCTGATACTTCTAAAATTGGATATTTCAGCGCTTTTGGGATATACAGGTGCCATATTTAAACAATTCTTCGGAACAAACACCGGTTTTGTTATTTCCATTCTGATGTTGATCCTCTGGACTATATTACCTATATGGAGATTAGTCTACAAGGCTAAAAGGAAGGATTTTTAAATAAAGCTGGCATTATAAAGTCTTTGTAACTCCCCCTTGATGGGTGCTTCTTCGATTCAAGGATTAATTTCTTCTCTAAAGTTTTTAGTAAGTTCAGAATGACCTCCTGCCTTTCGGTATACGGATTCCTTTTCCCCCAGGCAAGAAGGACTATATCTGCATCTAGAATAGCTCTTTCAAGATAGAAGTCATTTTGTTTCCCAATATCTTCTTGCTTCCCTTTAAAGTCTCTGGTTTGAATACGGGCAAACTGATTGACAATAATACATTGGCTTACCTCTCTGAATTCTGGTAATTCCTTTTCAAAAATGAGTTTTTCCAGAAATTGAACCGACTTGTCAGCGATGTCTTCATCAGCCACACTTGGATTTTGCATGATGACACAGACAGTTTTGCCAGTTTTCCTGCGGAGATTTTTTAAAGTCAGTAAATATCGAAATCGTCTGCAATCGGAAAATGCAGCTTTTGCCTTAATTTGTGGTAAATGCCTGTATGTCATAATTCCGAAAATAAAGCACCTACTTAGCTCAGAACCAATTAAGCTATATTCAAGGCGATTTCCACCATGTCATTAAAACTACTTTCGCGTTCTTCCGGACTTGTAGCTATCCCGGTTACCAGGGAATCTGAAATGGTCAGGATGGCCAGAGCTTTCACTTTGTGCTTAGCTGCAATTGTATAGAGTCCGGCTGTTTCCATCTCCACACATAAGACTCCGTGATCAGCCCAATTCTTATAATCGTCTA